>DQVM01000049.1 GCA_015661775.1 Candidatus Caldarchaeum subterraneum
ATATGCTCATAACACTCTCGTAAAGAGCCTTCCCCAGTATAACCCCTGAGAAACCAGACCTTGATAACAGAAGAAGGTCACCAAGCCTCGCCACCCCTCCCGCAATTATAACATTACCCCGTAACTCAGCTGGGATAAGACTTAGAAAGCTCCCATTAACCCCCAGTAAGGTTCCATCACGGGTTACGTCGGTTACTAAAACCTCTTTAAAACCTAGGTCTAGAACCTTAGGTAAAAGTTCAGGTACCTTAACCTGAGCCGCTTCCTTCCAACCCTTTATCATAACAACCCCTTGTGGATTACAGTCTAATGCTATAATTACATGCTCAGGTCCGTGGGTTGATAATATCCTCACCGCCTCCTTCCTATCGGTGAAGAAGACGCTTGATATTATTACTCTAGACGCCCCGGCCTCTAATAGCTTTGAGGCATATTCTAGGGTTCTAACACCGCCTCCAACCTGAACTGGGATATCAACACCACTCACTATCTCCCTTATAATTTCGACATTATTTCCAATTCCAAAAGCTGCGTTTAGGTCTATTACGTGAAGCCAATCCGCTCCTTCCTCCATCCATTTCTTAGCATACTCAAGAGGTTGGAGAGGATAGTAGGTTACATCCTCCCGTCTACCCTTAACCAGTCTAGCGACACGGCCGTTGAAAAGGTCTATAGCAGCGTAAATCTTCAGCACAACTTATAAATTCCCACCATCCCACTATTCATACGTTATGACCAAGAAGAGCAAAAGGAAAAAGAAGAAGTCTAGTCTAAAGAACTATACAATAGCGTTTATCCCAGCTTTTATACTAATAGCCATTCTAATCTACATAATAAGCCTCCCACCCCAAGTTACAACAACACAGACAAACACCAGCACAGAGGAGCTGGGAACAGGCCATGAGGCCCCCGGCTTTACACTAAAAGTAATAGATGAAGATGGTTTAACTGGAGAAACCTTCAGCCTCAACTCAATACTAGGAAATGTGATCTTCATGGATTTCGCCTTCGAATGGTGTCCCCACTGCAACAACATGGCGCCTACGATAAAGAGACTTTACGAAAACTACCGTAATAAAGGGGTTGTGTTCTTGACTGTTGCGGGAGGATCTGGGACTGATGTTGATAAAACTTCTGACTTTGTGAAGCGGCATGAGATAGCTTGGACTGTAGTCTTCGACGCAAACTTGGAGGTGTTTGCGTTGTATGGAGTTAGGGGAACGCCTACGTATTTCGTAATAGATGAACAGGGGAGGATAGTTAAGAAGCTTATAGGAGAGCAGCCGTATGAGAGGTTAGCTGCGTTGCTGGATATGGTTTTGCAAAAATAGTAGCATGAGAACAGTTAAAATGGTCTACACAACAGCTGTGGCCCTATCTGTAGCTGGAGCTATACTATCCATATATCTCCTTGACGAATCTAGGGTATTAGGCTCTGGTTTCTGTGAAATAAGCGAAAGAATGTCCTGCCTCTCGGTTATAAGGAGCAGGTACTCTAAATTTCTTGAAATCCCTGTGGCGTTTTATGGGCTAGTTTGGTTTATAACCTCTGGGGTTTTTTCGTTTTCAGCTTTAAAGCTGCGGAGGGCTAGGTTATTGTTGTTTGTATGGAGTATTGCGGGTATGGCTGGTGTGTTGTTTTTAAATTACGTAGAGTTGGTTCTCATAAATGCTTTCTGCATGTATTGTGGTTTAGCTCATGCTCTAGCTGCTTCTATCCTTGGTTTATCCTTCCTAGGCTGGAGGGCAGGGGTTTGAGGATGGGTTATTTTCTTTCGCTGAACACCAGCACTAGGGATGCTGCTGCGGCCATTAATACGAAGACCGATAAGTAGAGGTGTATAGTAGCTAGTAGGCCTCCGGTTTCTCCACCCATTCTAGATGCCAGGCCTAAAACGCCTTGAACAAGGTAGATACTAAACGTGAAGGTAATGTCAGAGGCGGCAGGGTGTTTTTCCCTCCTACTAGAGTAGGTTACGCCCAGCAATATGAGGAGGATTAAAACCCCCAGCCCTATATGGGCCATGAGAATCTCATCACCAGCCTCCAAAGGGCCGAATTCTATAGCCAATCCCTGCGCAAACTGAACCACTAGAAGCAGTAAAACCAACACCATTACTCTATGAATCATAAAACCGCAGTATGGATGCCTTTTAATAAAAATTCAGACTTGACAAGCCTATATACTACCTCTCTCTATTTTCTTTTGTCATGCCAAAAGCTTTTCTACTGATTAACATACGTCCCGGGTCGGAGGATGATGTTCTAGGAAATCTGGAGGGGATAGGGGAGGTGAAGGAGGTGAAGCGGGTCTATGGGGTATATGATATGGTGGTTAAATTGGAGGCTGATAGTATGGAGAGGCTTAAGGAGGTTATGAATAGGCGGATTAAGAGGATAGGAAACATCACCTCCCTGACCACGTTGGTTGTAGTATCTGAGTAGGATGCGTAAAGGCTAGGAAAGTTAATTAGCAAATACCATCCCCTTTTATTCTGTAAGGAAGAAACCCGGTGGAGAGAGCTGAAACTGAGCCTACCTAGTAGGGAGGAGAGGCATATAGAGTTTAAGGAGAAGCTTGTATCGGCGGTTCACCTAAAGAAAGATAAGAAGGAGCATCTAGCTACTCAGATGAAGTACCGCCTAGCCAACGGCGGCGGAAGGGCTGTTTACATACTCGGAGTAAACGACGAGGGGCATGCAGTAGGGCTTTCTGAGATAGAGCTGGAGGAGAGCTTGGAGGTTTTAAAGGCCGTAGCATCAGAATGCGGCGCTGTAGTAGAGAGGGTTGAGAGGTTTCAAGAGGATAACAAGCTTATAGCCCGTGTATTAGTCAGTAGCTTCTCACCACCCATCCAGAATCACATAACCCTAGCGGTAGCAGGCCATGTTAACCACGGTAAATCCACGTTGTTGGCCTGCCTTATGACGGGCCAGCCCGATGATGGCAAGAAATGGCTATACCTAGATACCATGCCCCATGAGATAGAACGCAACCTCTCGGCGGATATTCACTTCGCCCTCCTCGGGTATAGGGATTTTAAGCCTATTCTCCTCTCAAACCCTCTAGACAGGGAGGAGAGAAGTAGAGTAGCTTCACAGGCCGAGAAGCTTGTTAGCTTCATAGATACTGTAGGGCACGAGCCTTGGCTCAGAACAACGATACGCGGAATACTAGGACAGGGAATAGACTACGGAATACTCGTAGTGGCGGCCGACGACGGGCCTACCCACATAACGAGGGAGCACCTAGGGATAATGCTTGCCATGGGACTCCCTGTGATAGTATGCTTAACAAAAACCGGTAAAGTAGGTCAAAAACGAGTAGATGAGGTTGAAGACGAGATAACGGGGCTTCTGAAGAAAGTAGGCCGGATACCATATAGGATTCAGTCGGAAGAAGACATACCTGTTGTCGCGGATAAATTATCCGTAGTAGTTCCTATAATTAGGACGGAGGCTACAACGCTGCAGGGATATAACCTACTTTACTCGCTTCTACTCCACCTACCCATACGGGAGAAGCAGATAAACAAACCCTTCCTACTATACGTTGATAAGATATACAACGTAGAGGGTGTAGGTAGTGTAATATCAGGCTCCGTAAAGCAGGGACGACTAAAAGCCGGGGCCGAGCTCCTAGTAGGCCCAGACCAGAAAGGCAGGTTTACCAAGGTTAAGGCAAGAAGCATAGAGATGCACTACACCAGAATAACAGAAGCCGAGGCAGGGTATATTATAGGAGTGGCGATAAGAGGCGTAAAACACGACCTACTAACCAGAGGAATGATATTATGCGACCAAGAACTAAAACCACATGCGGTAAGAAGCTTCGAAGCCGAGATAATGGTCCTGACCCACCCCACCAGAATAAAAAACGGCTACGAACCAGTAGTCCACTGCCATACAATATCTTCCACAGTTAAACTCAGGCTATTAGACAGAGAATACCTAAAAGCAGGAGAAACAGGCAGAGTGGAAATGGTCTTCAAATACCGTCCATGGTATATAAAAGTAGGGGACAGATTCGTATTCAGAGAAGGAAAGACAAAAGGAATAGGAACAATAACTAGAATAATCGAAACAGTATAACCTAGGGAAAATTTAGGAATAATGTTTTAAACCACTGGCGCAAGTGTAGATAGGAAAATTGCATGAAGACTTACGTATGGATAATTAGTATTATTTTATTGGTGTTTGTATTATTTGCATTTATACAAAATTCGCCTCAAGAAACCATAGTAGGTAACCCTGAATTAGGAAACGCAACAGTAGAGAATAATTATTCAGTTTATACTACTGTTCTCCCCAGCGGTGAGCAAGTTAAGTACGTTGTCAACCCTGAAGATATTGTTTCAGGAGGCCCACCTAAGGATGGAATCCCCTCCATAGATAACCCTGTTTTCGTGAGTCGTGATGAAGCTGAAAAATTTATGCGGGAGCTAGACGTAGTAATAGGGTTATATTACAAAGGAGTGACTCGCGCATATCCCCATAAGATTCTGGTATGGCATGAAATAGTAAACGACGTGGTAGCAGGAACACCAAT
This sequence comes from Candidatus Caldarchaeum subterraneum, assembly GCA_015661775.1. GTDB lineage: Archaea > Thermoproteota > Nitrososphaeria_A > Caldarchaeales > Caldarchaeaceae > SZUA-1515. The sequence continues at coordinate 4,550 of DQVM01000049.1, forward strand.
AGCGATAACATACTGCCCGTTATGTTACACCTCCCTAGCCTTCAAACGTGTTATAGATGGAGAGCCTGTAGAGTTTGGAACTTCAGGATTACTATACAACAGCAACCTAGTCATGTATGATAGGAAAACAGACACTCTATGGAGTCAGATACTAGGCCTTGGCATACTAGGGCCATTAGCGGGTGTAAAGCTGGAAAAGATACAGGTTGATGTAATGAAATGGAATATTTGGAGAGAGATTCACCCAGATACTGAAGTTCTATCTCCAGAGACGGGATATTCAAGGCCTTACGGAAGAGACCCGTATTCACCCTACTTCTACTACACCAGCGATGAAATATGGTTTCCAGTAAAGAATAGAGACGATAGAATGCATCCTAAGACGATAATATACGGAGTGGTAGTGGGGGGTAAGGAGAAGGCGTATGTTGCCGAGGCCCTTACAGAGAGTAAAGTAGTAAACGATAGAGTAGGCGATACATACATAGTTATCTTCACGCCGTATGAAGGGCTTGTAAGGGCCTACGAAAGAAAACTCGGAGATATGGTGCTGGAGTTTGAATGGCGGGATGGAGTTTATGTAGATAAACAGACCGGGAGCAGATGGAATGTATATGGGGAAGCGGTGGGTGGGCCTTTGAAGGGAGAGAAGCTAAATCAAATAATAATAGAGATTAACTTCTGGTTCGCGTGGGCTGCCTTCTATCCTAACACGGAGGTTTACGGCCTTGAATCCTCTTACTAGAGGAATTCTATCATCTATAATGGCGTTTTTACTTTACCTCCTTATAGTTGTGGCCACAACGCCTAACCTTCCTGCCTCAACAGCTATTGCAACAACGCTACGCATAAACTTCATCTTCCTTATAATTTTCATAACAACCTTTTTCGTCAACGGGTATTTGACTGGTTTGGCGATGCAAAATAAGACGTGCAGGATAAACAAAAAAGCAACAGGTTCAACTACAATCGGCGGCGCAGCTCTTTCGAGCATCGTATCATTCCTCCCATTAACCAGCGCAGGATGCTGCGGCATGTGGCTTTGGATTTTATCCTTAATAGCTGGAACAGGAGCCCTCGGAACAGCTTTCGTATCCACTTTAATAGAATATCCACTCGCTCTCCTCTCGATGGGGTTAGCCATAATGTGGACAGTAAACACATACACTTACATAAAATATAAAAATACAAAGCAAAAATACGAAAATAACTAATACATAAAATAGATTTAAAACAACCATAATAATGATAAAATTCTAAATGCTGAGAAGATGAGATAAAGGGGCCGTGGTCTAGCTTGGTTATGATACGCGGCTTGGGCCCGCGTGGTCCCCGGTTCAAATCCGGGCGGCCCCACACCACTAACCTTTATATCAACTCTAAAGACAGGATAAACCAAGCCCCGGTAGCTCAGCCTGGTAGAGCGCCAGCTTGGTAAGCTGGAGGCCGCGGGTTCAAAACCCGCCCGGGGCTGTACGCTGTATTAAGATAGATACATAATTTTAAAAGAATAAACCTTAAACTTTTATCCATCAGAAATCTTCAGGAAAAATTATCAAGAAAAGTAAAATAATGAAAATACTATGTAACCCCCCTCCTCAGTATG
>DQVM01000085.1 GCA_015661775.1 Candidatus Caldarchaeum subterraneum
CATCTCCGGCTGGCATAGCCTCATCAGCACTGGAATCTCTTCGAGGCAGCTTGACGTAGAGACTGACGCCAGGCCCGTAGGCGCTGGAGCTATGCTCACAGAGAACACGGTAGGCCTGACAGCTCTCGCAGCATGGGTGGTGCTGGCGCCTGAGCGTGTAAGTCCGGTGATATTCCCGCAAGGTGCTACGAAGATGGTAGCGCCGATAGCAGGGGGAGAGGCAGCAGCACCTTTCATTAACACATTCTTCTCAATCTACATGGTCTTCATGGCAATCACGATACTGACGATCCTCGGAAGGTATTGGCGTGTAGTCATGGCTGAGGTCTTCAGCGAGACATCCCTAAGCATACTAGGGAACAAGTACGTGGCATCAATACTAGGGTTTGTCCTGCCCATAGCCTTCGTCCTCACGGGAAGCTGGATAAACATTTGGCTCTACTTCGGCGGGACAAACCAACTGCTGGCAGGCTTCGCCCTTACGATAGTAGCGGTCTATCTACTCCAGCAGAGGAAGTCGGCATCATACTCTCTGATACCGGGTATATTCATGATGATTACAACGCTCGCAGCCATAGCATATCAGGTCTATGTCTTCTTCGTAGCTACCACGCAGGCGCTGCTACTACACCCAACACAGAACATCCTGAAGGAGGCCGCTGGAATAGGAGCAGTGCAGGCGATCAACGCCTTCTCGGTAGCAGTAGGAATTATAATGTTCGTACTAGGAATATCTATGTTCATATTGCTGCTAAAGGCGTTGAGCAGAGCTAAGGCTACCGCCGTAAAACCAGCCCAATAAAACCCTCCTCCATTTTTATTACATGATCTAATGAGGCATAATATATAAAGCCTAGAATAGCAACTATACTAACGAATTCATGACGGTGGAGAAACGATCAGGGGTGTTAGGCAAGCTGAAGGATGCGGTGAAGCAAGTAACCTACGGCATGGCATTTCATTCACAGGTAACGGGCGTTCTCAGAACCAGGATGTATATAGAGCATCTCTTCACGCTCATGATCCTGGGAGATATGCTGGGGCTTCCTATCCTCCCCCCATACTACTCTCTCAGACTCCTCCCCTACACAATACCAAGTATAAAATCGTGGAAACACAGATTCTATCGTGAACGCGACTTCACCGACATAATCTACGGATAGGTGAAGCCGCTTGATCGGGCTTAGCCGATACCTAGAGCAGAACAAAGAGACCAAGATGATAATCTTCGCCGGTAAAGGAGGATTGGGCAAAACGACATGCAGCGCCGCGCTTGCGTATCACCTGGCTGTTAACGAGGGGAAGCGGTGTCTCTGCTTCAGCACGGACCCCCAAGCCTCCCTCAGCGACATCTTCGAGCAGGACATCTTCGGAAAGGGAGAGATAGAAATAGCCCCCAACCTCTACGTAGTCGAGATAGACGCCGACAAGAGAATACGCGAGTACATCGACGACGTGAAGAGGAAGATTCGAGAGATGTACAGAACGGAGGAGATACCACTTGAGATTGAATGGTATATCGAAACCTCTGCTGTGGAGCCTGCCATGTACGAGTCCGCCACCTACGATGCCATGGCAGAATACCTAGCTGAGGGTAAGTATGATTACTACATCTTCGACATGCCGCCGTTTGGTCATGGTGTTAGGATGATAGCGATGGCGGAGATTCTCAGCATGTGGGTTGACAGGATAACGGAGGCACGGAAGAAGGCTAAGGAGTATGACGAGATAGCTGCAACACTACGTGGCCAACGCCTATTGAGTGAGGATAAAATCCTTGAAGAGCTATATGACATCCAGAGTAAGCTGGGTTTCTTCAAGAACGTCATGCTGGACAGAAAGAAGACAGCATTCTTCATGGTCATTACACCTGAGAAGATGTCTATACTAGACACTGAGAGGGCGCTGGAGATGTTCAGGGAGCTAGGCCTGACTCTCTCGGGAATAGTGGTTAACCAAGTCCTCCCCAGCAAGCTTTCCAATAACCCCTCAAAGCTCCTGGCTCACCGCGTAGAGATGCAGCAGAGGTATCTAGATGAGATACGCCGCAAGTTCGGCGGGAAGATAGCCTCGATAATCCCGATGTTTGACCGAGAGCCGAAGGGTCTTGAGATGCTGAGCGAGGTTGCTAAATACCTAGTAAACCCCCCCGCAGCTGTATAATATGGTGGTGATAAATGGCAGGAGAAGCAATGGTTAACGGCCTGAAGTACATCTTCGTAGGTGGTAAAGGCGGTGTAGGCAAGACTGTTATCGCCGCAGCTTTAGCTTATGAGCTGGCAGTTTACAACGGGAAGAAAACCCTCTTAGTCTCGCTCAACCCTGTGCACTCCCTCTCAAGCCTCTTCGAACAGGAGCTAAGCGGCGGTAAGGTAAAGCAGGTGGAGGGTTCTCCAAACCTCTACTCTATAGAGGTGGAGATTGATGAGATAGTGGAGCGTTATAAGGAGAAGATGTCCAGCAGGCTGCGGGAGTTCTTCAGATGGGCTGAAGTCCCTCTAGACCCCGGCCCATTCATAAACATAGCAACAACAAACCCAGCCTTCCAGGAGGCGGCTATGTTTGACCGTGTAATGGATATCGTGGTGGATGAGAGCAAGAAGTATGATGCGATAGTCTTCGACACCGCTGCGGTGGCTAATGCTATACGCTTAATAGGCCTGAGCAAGCTCTACGGCCTCTGGCTCAACAGGATGATAAAGTCAAGGAAGGAGGCCCTAGAGACTAGGTATAAGCTGGCGGTGAGAAAGGAGAAGATACTGGAAGAGATTAGAAACGACCCGATAATAGCAGACCTGATTAGCCTCCACGAGAAGTTTAAGATAACGCGTGGCATATTAACAGACCCGTCGCAGACTGGGTTCTTCTTCGTAACCTTACCGCAGGCTCTTCCCATCTCAGTCGTCAAACGCTTCATAAACATGGTTAAGAGCTTTGACATACCCATCGGAGGCGTTTTTGTGAATAGCGTCCTCACTCGCGAGGAGGCTGAGCGTGACGGGACAGGCTATCTGAAGACGAAGCTGGAGGAGCAGGAACGATACCTTAATATTATATCCAGGGAGATGGGCGAGTACATACGCGGCTATGTCCGCCTAGCGCCACGAGAGATAACAGGAGTAGAGGCTCTTAGGGATGTTATAGAGGATTTGCATACTTTTAGGCCGGGATGACCATGAGTACCGCTGGTGAGAAATTCAGGATAGGTTCTCATGGAAGAACGCTTAAAGAAAAGCTTCGAGACCTGCTCTTTGGAATGTTCTACTACGGGATACATCAGCAGATAGTCCATACAGCCCAGAAATACCGTGATATAGTCTACGTCCTGATTATGGGAGAAGCCCTGGGAATGCCAATACTAGGAAACTACTACACACTACGTCTAATCCCCTACATCGTAGGTGACTTCATCAAGATTAAGGAGCTAATAGCACGCGAGGTTGATGTAATAGAACTATTGCACGAGGGGCATTCGGTTCATTAACCACCTTCAACCCAGTATGCGGAGCGCCTCCCTCCTAATACTCTCAGCAGCCTCATCAAGGGAGTAATCCCCCTCGCATATCTTCCTACCATTAACCAATATAGCCGACTGACTCCTAATCCTATGGCGTAGACACTTCCACATACCAACAGCTGATGCAGCTTCAATCATCTTAATCTGAACATTAATCGGAAGACCCCTCAATACCTTCTTAAGATGCTTAACAAGACCAGCAACCCTATAATGACTCTCGATAACATGACGAGGATACTCAACAACCTGATCAGATAAAGGACAGAACTCGGCACCAGCGGCGCCAAACTCATGCGTCAACAGGTTAAAATGCGGACAATGCCCCAAAGTGGTCGGATATACGTCAATAATTTCAATAACCAGCCACCGAGAAGCCCTGGGCAGCATCAAAACAATAAAAGAAAAGATGTTCTTATATTTTTTCATCACACACCTAAGGAAAGCCCAAATACAAAAACGGATACCCGGGGGTTTAGCATGGAATTTTTACGGCTTCTTCTAGTATATTGCATCTTTTCTCTTCTCTAAATCATAAGGGAAAAAGATATGCTCAAGACTTGGATAAATTCAAGAGTTTTATGAGTATGGCTTCTGGCGGGACATTAGTAAACGCCTATTAGAAAGAGGAATGCCAAGAGAGCTAGGATAGCTCCGGTTATTTTTGGTATTAAGTGTTCTATTTTGTTTATGCGCTTCTCAACTAAATTATATGCTTTGATGGCTATTATTGTTATTGCTATAAGTGAAGCTGCGACTGCTGAGGCGTAGGTTATTATCAGTAAGAGTGGATTTACACCGCCTATAGCTAATGCCAGGAGCATAAACTCCTCTTCATGGGCAAAACCTAGAATGAGGGCGAAGGTTGCTATGCTACGTAGATTAAAATCCCTACCCCTTAGTTTATTATAATACCCCTCGTCAGAAGACTTTTCCGTCAAGAAGCGTATAGCTAAAGCAAAAAGCACCGCCGCAACTAGGTATCTGAATACTCGCGATGTGAAGTCTATAAATGCCGCAACGATATAATATACTATAACCACAACTATTGATGAAAAGAAATGAGCCGCTGATAATATTACAGCAGATAAAAATCCATAGGCCATAGAGTTGTGACGCTTCAGCGAAAGGAGAGCTGCTATGGGCCAGCCATGTCCAGGTTCTAACCCATGAATTAACCCTATAATGCTAACAGCTATATACGATGAGTAAATAACCGACTCAGCACACATGCACTAATTATATTTTCTCAGGAAATATTTTTAAGTATTGTAGAGTCTCCTTAGATGACACATTAAGTTGATGCTTGTTTTTCAGGAACTGCTACGTCAACCGGAGGCTACTCGGGGGAAGATGCTATGATGTGTATGATTCTAGGCCTTGGTATTTGGAGGATCTGAATGGAGCTTCCTGACCCTGTGCATAGAAAGGAGTTAGAACGGCCTCACAAGCCCCCCGGTTTTCCTACGCCTAGCATGTTCATCAACCATCTTATAGACCGCTCCATGGGGAGCCCCTTTAATCAACGCTATAACAGCCTCCTCAGCTGCTCTTACGTCGTTATACTCACCTATTATAGCTACTGTATCGCCGTAAATAGATAGCTCCACATGGCAGTTCTCCTCTATTATCCTCCTAGTCTTCCCACCAGTACCTATAAGCCTGGACCTAACACGAACTAGATTGTTCGCGCTCCTTCCCACGTACTCGCTTATGTCGACGACGCTTAGGATTGTGTCCTCGTCGAAGAGCTTAAAGGCTCTTTCAGGTGAGAAACCCCGTGCTATCGCAGTTACTATGTCTTTGGCTTTGAAGAGAGCCGCGGGGTCGCCGCCTTCATGAGGGGATTTGCTTAGGTTTATCACAACAGTCCCGCTACCGCTGTCTATCTTCAGCTGGACACCAAGTCTATCTTCAATCTCTTTCTTAACCCGGCCCTGCTGCCCTATCAAAACCCCTATCCTCTCCTTAGGTATGTGAACGACGAATGAAGTGCCTGTAAACTCACCCCATCCGGAGAAGCCCATCCTCCTACTCCTCTACACTACATCAAAAAATTTAGAACTATTAAATCTGAAACTTCGAAATTTTAAGGAGCCTACTCGGCCCCGCCTTTTACAAACATCATCAACGTATCTAAATCCTCAACATCAACCCCCTTCTTAGCGAAAAACCTAGTCAAAGTCTCTAATCCGTGGATAAGCAAAGCCTCCGCCATAGGGTGTTTTATTCCAACAGCCTGAGCCAGGTCTATTAGATATACCTCAGGCCCGTCTGTTACCATTACGTTAAACTGGCTTAAATCTCCGTGGACCATCCCGGCTTTCTGGTATAAGTCAGCTACTACAGATAGGGTTTTCCCGTAGAGTTCGTTGAAATCCATATCCTCCTCAACCTCGTGCAGAAGGGGGTAGCGGCTTCCATCAACCCCTAGAAACTGCATACCTAAGACGTTTCGTCTAACAAAGTAGGGTTTAGGAACCTTAACCCCCGCGTTATATGCTTCTTCTAGGTTTTTGAGCTCTCTTTGGGCCCATAGGTTTATGAACTTCCTGAAATCGCCGGGTATTCGTTTAAACCTGGGGTCGTCCACCACATAGCCCAGTCTGTTCCGTTTAAACTCGGCGCTGGTGACTAGGTATATCTTAACAGCTAGCTCCTCACCCTGTTTATTTCTAGCGTAGTATATTCTAGATTCTTTGCCTGTGCTTATGACGCCGTAGAGGTCTTCTATCACCCCGTCGTTCATCAGCTCGTAGATTGTCATTAGCGTTACCCTGTCGAAGACCTCCTCTAAGACCTCATCCAGCTCGGAGCGTTTCCTGAGATATCGTTGCTCCTTCTCGAGTTTATACTCCCGCCGCCTGAGCTTCTCCTCAATCTTATCCTCGTAATCCAAGCCCAGCGTTATCCCTCGCCTAAGCTACCGCCTCTATCTTGGCCTTTAGGAAGTCCGGCAACGCGCCTCGTCTAGCAAGCTCTATGGCCTGGTTTTTAGTGAACCTCCACCAGATATCGCCGCGGCTGTCCCGCTGGAAATCCCAAGGAGATACTAGGACTAAATCTCCTTCCTTAATCCATATTCTACGCTTCAACTGGCCGCGTATTCTACATAATCTCTGCTTTCCGTCTGAGCATTCCACAAGAACACGGTCATATCCATACATCTTCGTAACTACTCCGTAAACATCACCGGGCCCCGGCTCCATTAACTGCTCCAGCTCATCAGGTTCGCTTACAATCTTCCTCTTACCCACTCGGCATCACCGTTATAATATCCACATGTGTCGTATATATACTGTTTAAAATAAAATTAAAGAGTATTATCCTAGCCTTATACTTTGGTATATTCTATGTCCTTCTTTAGGTGTCTTCTTCCGCCTCTTCTAGCGTGTTATATACTGGTTTGTCTCTTAGGTATTTCCTCCTACATTCTTCGCATATAACCTCTATTATATACCCCTCTATGACTAACGCATACCCTATATCTAACCCCTCATCTATCCCATCCACCGTAGTAGCCACCCCGCAACCACAGGTATCATGTGAGCTACTCCCTACTTAAGTGGGGAGTTTCCAGCTTTCAGGGTGGGCTTTACGCCCCTTCCCTCATCTGCTGGTTCAGGGAGGCTCACAGCTCCCCCATCCCACGCCTCTCGTTAAGGCATGGGCTATGTTTACGGCTGAATCTTCTTTCTCCGTGGGAA
>DQVM01000017.1 GCA_015661775.1 Candidatus Caldarchaeum subterraneum
AGAATCGCAGCGTTTCTCCTCCTAGGCCCGTCGACTGAGTAGCCGCCGCTCACAGCTATAGCCAGGCCTATTAGATATTCTTTAGCAGCCTCCTCCACCATTACTGTTTCAGTCTCCGTTACGGTAAGGGTTATGGTCTGGGCTGGTGGGGCGCTAGGCGGCGATACTGCGGGGCCTAATACCATTCCAATTCCAAGTCCTACGATAAGTAGGACAACAGCCATTACCACCGCCATATTTGTCGATAAACCATCTCTGTTTCGCATCATGATTCTCGCTAGTCAGAGAAGCCTTGATGATAATTAAATTTTTTTACTAAAAATGTCGTTGTAGTTTCGTAAATTCATACTATATCGTTATTATATAATGTATATAGTGAGTTCAAGATATGTTATAAAATTTTAGTAACTTTTAAGGCTGATGAAGTGAACGTTGGTTTAGGTTCTTCTCATGTTGACCCGCCGGATGATTAGGAGCTCTTGATGGAGGGTTTACGTATTTTTGAGATTTATGTTCTAAAAATAGCGTAGCAACAGGGTTGGTGTGGGTTGATTATAGTGGATAGTAACGAGGCGGCTGAGAATAGGCGTTTGGTGGATTCTCTTAGGAGGTTTGCTGAGGTTGCTGTAAGGCCCTTGGATGCTGGGGATTATTTTATCGTGGGGCGTGATGGTAGGCAGGCTCTGGTTGAGCGTAAAACGGTCTTTGATTTTCTTAATAGCTTGAAGGGGAGGCTCTGGGAGCAGTTGAGCAGGCTTAGGGAGTTTGAGGGGGAGAGGGTGATAATACTTGAGGGTTATCTGGGATTGTACCGGAAGAGGGGATGGAATGAGGCCTCTATCCTAGCTTTAATGGATACTATCGTCCACGAGTGGGGGATACCGATAATCCCTACACCCGACCTAAAAGCCACGTTAACTTACCTGCTCTGGAAGAACAAATCTCTAGGGGAGGAGAAGGAGTTTAGAGAATACCCGCTGAGGCTCAGGAGCAGGGACATGACGCTGGAGGAACAGGCGCTATACACGTTAGAAGGCCTCTGCGGCCATGAGACGGCTAAAGCACTCCTACGGCACTTCAAAACCCTAGGAAACACAATAGCATTCTTCAAAGACAAAAACCCTCTAACGGCTCAGGAGCTGCTGAAGAACGTGAAAGTAGGAGGCAGGAGGATACCCGCCAACACGATAAAACGAATAGTAGAAGTCGTTAACCGCGAGTATGTAGGTGAGCAGAGGAATGGAGATAATAATCAAGACTCCTCTGGGGCTTGAGAAGATAGTAGCCTCTAGGGTAAAGGAGCTTGAACCCAACGCCGTGCTGACGGTAAAACCCCACGGCTACGAGGGGCTGGTAATCGTAGAGAAATGCCCCGATAAACAGTTGCTAAAAAGTAGGATAGAGTATGAAATCCCTGAAGCAGAGAAGATAATACCAGTAGAAGCCACAGTTGAAGCCAGCTTAGATACAATAGCCAAGGCATCAGCTGAGATAGCCCGGAGTAAGATATTAAGCAACGAGACATTCGCGGTTAGAACAATCCGTAGAGGAAAACACGGCTTCACCAGCGTAGATGTAAACCGCATAGCCGGTGCTGAGGTTGTTAAAGCAACAGGAGCCCCTGTTAACCTTGACTTCCCCGATAAGATAGTTCAGGTTGAGATAATCCAAGATAAGGCTGCCTTATCCATTCTTGACGGAAGGGTTGAGTGGCGTAAGATGGGAATGAATAAAAGAAGCTCCCTCTCCTTATTCAATAGAATATCTATCGTCCAGATGCCCTACTTAGGTTCTCTTGAAGGAGCTAGGGAGCTGGGGGCAAGGATAGGAAGGGCAGTTCAAGCCTATGAGGTTAAGGAGCTGGTTATAGCGCCCAACAAGCCGGTAAACGCTATAGAGCTTGCCACCTTCATTAATGGGGTTCGTGAAGGGATAGAGAGCAGATACGCCATACAGAGGAGAAGCTACGCAAGGAAGGTGGAGAAGACCCCAGTCATAGTTCAGGATCTATATCAGCTGGTAAGGGAGCGGAGGGAAGAGCCTATAGTTGTTTTCGAGCCTGAGGGGGAGGTGTTGGAGCAGGCCCTAGAGAGGCTTTCAAACCTGTTTAAACAACAGAGGAGGGTTAACTTCCTCCTAGGCTCTAGGGAGGGGATACCTAAGGGGGTTTATAGGATAGCTCACCTCGTCATAGACCTATCCCCCGATATAACCTTACCCACAGAGCTTGCAGCCCCCGTAGCGTTAGCCTCCGTCTACACAGCCCTAGCATTAAAGAACAACGTTGAAGAATAGAAATTTAATATTCTTAATAATTGAGCAGACTATATCATGTACGAGACCGAGGTAAGGGTAGGTTTCCCCGACACCGACTGCACAACACGGGTTTACTTCAACGTCTACATAAAGTGGCTTGACAACGCTATAATTGAGATGTTCCGTGAGCATGGGATAACATACGGTCAGTTCGGTGATATGAGGTTCAGGGGAGAGAAGCTGGAGGTTACGTTTGTGATAGGCGAGTATAGGTGCAGGATAGAAAAACCCTCAATCCTAGATGATATACTGAAGCTCCGTGTATGGGTAAGTGAGGTGAGGGATAAGGTAGTTGTTCATCAGGGTATATTCTACAACAGTAATGGAGAGGTGGCAGCTAGGGCTGAGATAACATACGTATGCATAAACACCAATACAGGGAAGTCGGATAATATACCTGAGGAGATAAGGAGGGAGCTTCAGGCTATGGGTAGTAGTACTTGACCCCTGTTATTATGAACTCAACAGCTATAGCAGCTATCAACACAGCCATCACCCTAGCTATCACCTCCGAGCCTACCCTTCCTAAGACAGCATACACCCTCTCTACATTCCTCAAGAGAATCCATGTAACAGCCATGATATTTATTATAGATAATATAGTAACCGCTACGCCGTATGATTCTATCGCTATCATGGTAGTAGTTATAGCTCCGGGGCCGCTTAGCAGTGGAAAGGCTATCGGGAACACCCCTACATCCTCCGCGTGGGCGAACCTCGCAGCGGCCTCACCCCCTATGATTATCCTTATCGCCAGTAGCATTAGAAGTACACCGCCCGCTATCATGAAGCTGTATATCGTAATGCCGAAGAGCTGTAGAATCCTATGGCCGGCCAGCGCGAAGATGAACAGGAGCGAAGAACCTACGTAGACTGCCATGTTGAAGGCCCTCCTCCTCTCAGAAGGGGGCATATCCTTAGTAAGCCCCAGAAAAAGCGGAATCTGACCAACGGGGTCAACTATTATAAAGAGCGCTAGGGATGCCTTAACAAGATTGAGCAAGAAATCTATAACCTCTGTCATGTTTCCAGTAAAAGGGCCTCCAAATCCTCGGCTTTAACGTTATAAGAGCTTAAACTCTCTACTTCCTTAGGTGCTGCGTGTTGAGGGTTCTCTATCTGGTCCAGCATGGGGAGGCTAAGCCGGAGCATGAAGACCCTGCCAGGCCCTTAACTGATAGGGGTAGGGCGGATGTGGAGGCGGCTGCTACGCTCCTAGCTAGACTAGACACAGCGGTTGATAAGATAATACACTCGGGCAAGACGAGGGCGGTGCAGACGGCTGAGATAATGGCAGCGTATCTAAAGCCTTCTGCTGGGGTTGAGGAGTTTCCCGGGATATCGCCGCTGGATGACCCTAGTAGGGTCTTGCCGAGAGTTGAGGAGGTGGATAGGCTTATGCTGTGCGGTCATCTTCCTCATCTCAGCAGGCTCGCTGCCCTGCTCATAACCGGAGACTCCAGCAGGGAGGTGGTAAGGTTTAGGATGGGCGGGGTTGTGTGCTTGGTGAAGGAGGAGAAAAACTGGCTTGTGGCGTGGGCCATAACACCTGAACAGGCCCAGAAACTACTAAAACAGCTGTAAAACCGACAAGGAAAAACCCCGCCAATAACCGTAGAATAACCATGCAGGGTAATGACTATAGATTACTAAGCCCTGAGGAGGTAAAGCAGGAGCTGGAGAAGCTGGGCAGAGGATGGGTGGTGAAGGATAATAAGCTGTTTAAGGTCTTTGAGTTCAAGGACTTCAACAAGGCCTTCGGCTTCATGGCTAGGGTTGCGCTGGAGGCTGAGAGGCTGCAGCACCACCC
>DQVM01000041.1 GCA_015661775.1 Candidatus Caldarchaeum subterraneum
ACTCTCCTAGTTTTCTTATAGAGTAACGTTGTCAGTAGCCCTGTTATGAACCCGCCTACGTGGGCTGTGTATGCTATTGAGCTGAATGGGGTGGCTAGCATGAAGAGGGTCTGGACTACGCCTAGGATTAGTATCACTACTATTGCGGGGGCTGCTATTGGGAGGAAGAGCCCTAGGAAGACCATTAGGGGACGTGTTGGGTAGAGGATGGCGAAGCCCGCCATTACTCCGAATATAGCCCCTGAGGCCCCTATTGATGGTGTGCACGGCGGGTAGCCCAGCCTGAAGCAGCTCAGCAGCTCAGAGGGTGTAGTGGGTTGGGGGAAGAAATACGTGAAGTAGTATATGTGCAGCAGGGCTCCGGCTAAGCCGCTGGAGAAGTAAAGCACTAGAAACAGCTTTGTCCCTAGGGTTTTCTCCATATCACGTCCAAAGAGGAAAAGCACGTACATGTTAAGGAGTATGTGCAGTATCCCCGTGCTGTCGTGTAGGAACATGTGTGTTATTAGCGTGTGGAGGTTCTCGCCGTGGGTTATTAGGATTGGTATGACGCCGAAGCTGTAGAGAAACCTGATATACCCCTCAGGTGATGTTATGTAGTATATGCTTGTTACCACCCAGATAACCACGTTGAGGGCTATGAGGGTGTAAACAGCGGGTGAGCCGAGGCCGGTTTTCTTCTCCCAGTAATACATTACCAGTTCAGCAGGGGTTCTTTCTCTGTTCAGTTTAAAATGTTTTCCCTCCCCCCATCTCTAGGGTAGAAGCAGCGTTAGGAGGAGGTGTATCTTATGCAACTCCAGGAGCCCATGCTCCAGCGTGGGGATTACGTACTTACACCCAATACACCGCCTACTCTCGATTGACGAGGCTATTATGAGGGTTTCGAAGTTCCTCCTTCCTTCACCTCCGCATTTTGGGCATCTCCACTCCCAGCCCCTCCACTCAGAGCCGCATACGCATCTATAATATGGCCTGTGGCCTGAGAATAACCCTGTTTCAGAGGGCTTGTATAGTATGAGGGTGGGGTGCAGGCCGCATACCGGGCATGTATCCCCTGTCCAGTTCTTCTGGATTCTAGCCCCATGCTCTATGAATATCCTCCTCCTGACTAGGTAGTCTACCGCGTCCTCGTCTCCTCTGGTTATCTCAGCAGCCTTCTCCCTAATCTGGCTTAGGTTCTTCACCCTCTCCGTTAGAGGTGGGCTGTAATCCAGCAGCTCCGGCTTTGGTAGTTTCTTCACAAGCCTCTCCAGCTCATCCAGGTAGCTGAGGAAGTTCTTCACCCTCTCCATACACTCCTCGTCGTCCCCGCATATGGTATCTAGAAAACCTGCTGCTCTGCTCATAATACTGGATTAAAAATAATAAAATATAGGGGTTTTACATGTGTAGTTGTTCTTGTATTCTCTCCTCTTCCTCTTTTTTCTTTAGGAATTTCTCCACGAATTTAGGCATGTGGTTTCTCGCCCATCTTAGGGAAACTCTACCGTCGCCGAACATGGCTAGGAGTAGGGGCCTGTTCATCGGGTCTAGGACTGCGAAGATGTGGAGCAGCACGTATAGCACCCCCATTCCGAAGCCTACGTCGTGTAGTAGGAGCATCAACCTGAAGCCCTCAAGGTCCAGGCCTATTGCATCCCTGTACACCATAGCCAGGCCGCTTACCGAGAGGAGTATCGAGGATACGACCAGCAGGATGGCTGTATGGGCCACGAGTATGTTATGCCTGTCCATGTTATTGGCTATATCCTCCGGCAGGGGTTTTCCCAGTAGGTAGTACTTGGAGACCGCTACGGCCTCCCTTATCTGCTTCCTCAACCCCTTCTTCAAGGGTATGAAGGTAGTGAGTCGACGGGTTATAACCAAGTAGAGCGGGTATATGATTATCAACGCTCCCCAGACATGGCCTAGGAACCTGTGCCACGCTCTTGCCCACTGGACGCCCTGGGCTATAGGCTCGGTTGTGGGTATTCCGGTTGCGAGGGGTGAGCCTACGCTGTAGGCCAGCCACGCCGTAAGGTCTATCGAGAAGAGCATCAACCCCGTTATTATCAGCATCGTGTATAGAAATAGGTTTAGGGTGTGGGTGAACCTGTAGCTGCTGCTTATTACCTCTATTCTCTCCCTCTCCGCCATTACTCCTTGCCTCCCTTTTCTTTGGTAGCCTCCTTAAGCGCCTTTACCCTCTCTTTACGGTACTTGACCTCATGGATAACCCCTATCACCGCCAGCAGCGCAGCTCCCAGGACGGCTCCGTATCTTATGACTGGGTTCAGCACCTCCCTGAGGAAGTTGAACGGTACAGTAGCCTTCTCAGGCAGCCTTATCTTCAGGGCGTGGGCCTTGTCCTTGGAGATGCTGTAAACCCACCTTATGCTCCCTCCCACGTAGCTGTCTAAGTTGAGGCCGTAAACCTCCTTACCCGCAGCCCTCTCAGCCTCGGCGCTGGCCAGAACCTGGCTAGCAGGGCCGAACTCGAAGACCTCGGTTGGGCATACCGCTACGCAGGCGGGCTCCATGCCGTGTTGTATCCTGTCTACGCAGAAGGTGCACTTCGTGTATGTCCCGTCCTCCCGCTGCCTCGGGACGTTGTAGGGGCAGGCTTCTTGGCAGTATCCGCATCCTATGCATTCCCTCCCCTCTATGACCACCGCTCCTTCATCTGATACTTTGATGGCTCCTACTGGGCATGCTCTGGCGCATGGCGCTGTCTGGCAGTGGACGCAGTTGAATGGTATGGGCTGTACGTAGGGGTCTGCGAAGCCCGTCGGGTATTCTCTGGTTATCTCGCCGAAGAATACTACCTTCCAGACGTTGGGCTCTAGGTCCTGTGGGGTTGTGAAGGTTGGGCTGAACTCCGTCGGCCTATACTCTAGGCTGTTCCATTCCTTGCATGCTACCTGACATGCTCTACATCCTATGCATCTGTCAAGCCTTACTAGCACAGCGACGCCCTCGTCTCTTCTTGGGAACGTGAGGCTAACCATCCTCTACTCACCCCCTCCTTATCTTACCTACCCAAGCCTTGCTCTCTTGGATTGTTGTCTTCACATCCACCACGTCGGGGTTTAGGAAGTTCGCCTGAGCCCCAGTTACCAGCCCTGAGAAGCTGAAGCTCCAGTGCAGGCTTACTATAGGAAGCTCCTTGCCGTTTACGTTGAGGTAGGCCGTCCCCTCCGTTACGAATGCCCTCATCCGCAGGGAGCCTCTAGCGGTCTCTAGGATTACGAAGTCCCCGCTCCTCACCCCTATCTTATTAGCCAGCTTAGTGGGTATCTGGACATACGGCTCCGGCACCATCTCAGCTAGGTACGGGACGTTTCTCGTCATGGCTCCGCTGTGGAAGGTCTCGGTAAGCCTGTGGCTGGTCATGACAACAAGCTCACCCTCAACAGCGTCGAGTATGCTGACGTCATGCGCAACCCCAACAGGCATGGTCTTAACCACATCAGGCTGCTCAAACAGCACCTTCAGGTTATGCGGATGGAGCCAAGCTATCGTCGGGTATTCGAACTGCAGCTCCATGTCAGGCGCCTCAACCGGCTCCGTGTGTATAGGCCACTGGAAGTTATAGTCTGGGTACCACCTGCCGAATTCGTCGATAACCGCCTCGACGGCCCGGGCTATGTCGCGGGTCTGGTTATAGGCCTCCCTGAAGCGGCGTTTGAAGGCGTCTATGCTCGCCTTAGCCTCGCGGTAGCTCTTGCCGCTGAAGAAGGGCCTCTTAACCAGTCCCTTAGCTATCTCCTGCGCCTTATCATCTATGTAGAGCGTGTCGTTGGCCCATAGGTATTTCATACCCGTCTTGGCTACGAACTCCTCGAATGAGACAGCCTTAGGCTCGCCTCCCTCCTCTATGACGAACTTACCTATTACCTCAGCCTTCCCTTCCTTGATGAGCTTATTCATGTCAACTCCTCCGAATAGGTCAGCTACGCCGCTTAGTCTTCGTCTGAATATCTTGGGTATGAAGAAGTTATGACCCGGTACTGCGAAGGGCCTGTATTCTCCCGTGAACTCGTCTAGTATCTCACCTGTCTCTCCAGTTACCTCCCACTCCCTTCCTGCAGCTACTATTTTAACCGTCTTTCCTAGGACCTTCTTCAGCGAGTCTAGGTTGTAGAGTAGCCTAACGTTCTTAGGCCAGCTACAGCCCCAGTTCTTGAATATCTTGAACTCCTTGCTGAATACTCCGTCTATCTCATGCTCCTCACGTAGGTTAACTCCCCTACGCTCCGGGGTGAATTCATCTCTTATCGGGTCCCATAGGCCTTGGTAGATGAGCATGGCGAAGTTTATCTCCCTAGCTATCAGCCTTGGGTTTACCTCAGCCTCCACCGGGCTTACTGGGAACGCTGCTCCGTCCCCGCCCCTGTAGTTCCACGAGGCGTCTGGGTCTAGAGCCCTGTCGTATATCTCCAGAACCTTCCCCCTCTTTACGAACCTGACCTTCTCAACCTTCTTCCCAGCCAGCTCGCTGGGGAGGATTATAACACCAGCCCTCCTTAGGTACTCGAAGAGCTTCGTGTATATCCAGTAATCCGGCCTTGAGAGGCCCTTAGGCTCTAGGGCCTTGTAGCTCCACTGCAGAACCCTGTTGCCGTCTGTGAACACACCCTCCTTCTCAGCCCATGCTGCTGCTGGTAGTAGAACGTCAGCGAACCACGCCGTCTCAGTTTCGAACAAATCAGCTACTACGAGGAGCTCAAGCGATGCTAGGCCTGACCATATTATCTTGGCGTTGGGGTTTGTTACCGCCGGGTTCTCGCCTAGGATGAAGGCTGCCTTTATCTCGCCGTCCAGCGCCCTTCTAGGCCATACGGTCTCGCTGCTCCCAGCCCCTATCGGGAGGTCGGTTATCACCCTGCCGTTCCGCGGGTCCGTCTCGGGGTCTGTCCCCACGAATATCCCCCATGTAAGCTCCATCCTGCGCCAGCCGTTGAATATCCAGGCCCGCAGGGCTTTAGCTAGGTCGGCCTCTCCTTTGTTGGGCTTCTTGATGGCGTTGAACGGCGGTTTATCACGGGCCCACTGGGGGACTTCCCACTCCCACGCATCCGGCATGCCTTGGAGTTTCCAGTCCTGGTATACCCTTATCTCAAGTGTTGACTTGGGGACTGCGGGGTAGCCGGGCAGGCCTCCGGGGCCGAACTGAACGTCAGTTACCCCCTGTACGTTGCTGTGGCCTCTGAATGGATGAGTCCCGCCTCCTGGGTAGCCTACGTTGCCGAGGAGCATCTGGACTATAGCTGCGTTCCTGATTATGTTGACGCTGGCGTTGGTGTGTTGGGTGAATCCCATGGCCCACTGGATTATCCCGTGCTTCCTGTGGTTAGTGGTTACTCCGCTGTTCTCCACGTAAAGCTCAGCCATCTTACGTAGCTTCTCAACCGGAACACCGCTTATCCTAGATACCGTATTTACATCATACTCCCGAATCACCGTCTTCAGGTCCTCTAGGTCTTCACGTGTTATATTCCAGCGGTTCATCAGGTCGTTAAACTCAGCTAGCTGGTCTATCGGCGGATTCCTCTCGAAGAAGGCGTAGTATAGTAGGTAGTATAGGAGCGCGGTATCAGCGCCTGAGCGGAAGGGAACCCAAAGGTCTGCGTAGGTTGCTGTTCTAGAGAACCTTGGGTCGCATACTATGAATGTTGCTCCCCTCTCCTTCGCTTGTAGGAAGTAGTAGAATGATAGCGGATGGGCCTCGGCTGGGTTGCTGAAGAACATGACCACGCTGGATAAGGCTACGTCCTCTATACTAGCTGTCTCGGCTCCCCATCCGTAGGTTAGGGCCAGGGCTGTTACTGTTGAGCTGTGGCACTTCCTATACTGGCTGTCGAAGTTGTTCGTTCCCAGGAATACAGCCAGCTTGTTGTCTAGGTATCCTTCCTCGTTCTTCATGACTGAGCTTCCTATCATCTGCAGGGGGGTTACGTTTCCTCTGTAGTAGAAGCCGTCTTCGAATCTAGGTGCTCCGGTCTCTGCTCTATGCCTATCGTATATGCTCTTAAGCCTCTCAGCTATGTAGCGGAAGGCCTCATCCCATCCAACAGGCCGCCAGTTGGGTGGGTATTTCTTAACGATGTTAACAAGCTCATCCCATGTCTTGGCGTTGAGTATCTCATCTACAGGGGGTTTGGGCCCTGTCCTGATCATGGGCGTTAATACTCGCAGCTCGTTTTCGATAAGCTGGAACGCAGCCTGCCCCTTGGGGCATAGCTGACCCACGTTTATGTAAGAATCCGAGGAGCCCCTGCTATGTATAATTCTATCGCCTATTGTGAGTAGGTCGATGGAACAGCCCATCGAGCAGTAGGGGCATATTGCCGGGGTTGCCTCGGCTTTCAGTATATCCATCTTGTTGCCTATCTCACCCAGTTTCCACTGGGTTTTCCATTTTTTGAACGGGACGGGGCTGTCGCTCCCCGCTAGGGCTGTTGGGGCGCTTAGGGCTACTCCTGAAGCTAGTGCTGCGAGTGAGGTGGTTTTCAGGAACTCTCTCCTGCTGCTCTTAGAGGCCATGTAGCTTCACCTCTTAAAGAGGTTTCCACCTCCGTATTTCTTATCCCGCTTCCCTAAGATGCGCTTCAACGTCATGCAGCTCACATCCTCCCCCTCCTCGCAGATTGAGTATAGGCCGTCAACAGCCTCTGCGCCTAGCTCGGCCTCTAGACTCTCTACATCAGCCTTGACGGATATCCAGTCTATTTTTCTCATCTCATCTGAGTATGTGATTCTACATATTTATTTTATTTGCTCATTTACCTAACATATTAGGAAATCATAACGGTGTTTTAAAAGCATGTTATAAATTAACTAATGCTCTCCCTCCCTAGAAAAGCCAAGGGGGTTTTGGGTTTCATCAGCTCCCGGAGTATTGACGTTGCGTAGGCTCCTCTAGGTAGGGAGAAGCTTACGAGGAGGGTTGAGGACTCTCCACCGGCCTCGTCTACGTAGAGCCCCTCAGGGTTTACCAAGGCTCTTCTATACTCTCCGGGGGAGCTTGTCTCAGGCGTTGCTTCAAGCCTAAAGTTCCTAGGCTCTATCTTCTCCTCCTCAAGGACTTCTCTTATCACCTCCCCCTTGCTACTTCTGGGGAGCGTTGTTGAGTACCCTACCACAGGTATAACCAGAGCAGCTTTGCCTTGTTGTATCAACCTATTCCACGACGCCCTATTGCCTAGGTTCACCAACGTAGGCCTCCCCGCCTGCATACCATACATATCCAGCATAACCACTAAATCACCTGCTTCAACCTCGTTCAAGGCTATTTTCCTCTTCAGAATCCTTGACAATACCATGTTGAAGAGGTAGGATGCGTAGGATTGGGTGAATAGCCTCCTGAGGCGGGTTGGCAGGCTCTGTAAAGCAGCTAGGTAGTCTCCCCTCTTCAGCTCAAGCCACCTAGCCACCTGCTTCTCGTAGTGGAGGGGTGTACCGGCGAATAGATGCGAGAAGGGTTTGTTCATGTTGAAGAGGTTATGAGCCTCCTCCCTCACTATTCTATGCTTCTCGGATTCGTATGCTGTCGTTGCGAAGAGCAGCGTCCTTACCGCAAGCTCGTAATCCCCTTTAACAATAGCCCTGCCTATGAGGTGTGTTACAGGCCTTATAACTCCGAACCTCTGGTGGCCGAAGAAGTTGGGGAAGCCCCCTACTGTGTTGTTAACCGCGTCTAGAATCTCGTAAACCCTATCTCTACCAGCCTCCACTCCTCGTATAGTTATGGCGAAGCGGTTTCTGTAAAGGTTCTTTGATGTTAGCTTGGTCTTCACAGCACCTACTAGCCTGGCCTCTAAGATGCTCTCGCCGTAGGTATCTTCTATCCTGGTTGGTTGGTTCCTAACCCTAGGTACTGATATGAAGATATACGATGTTGAACGCTTGTCCTTTATCCCGCATACCCCAACACGATACGGCTTAACCCCGACCTTATGGGCTATCAGCTTGACTGCTTTAAGGGTCTCCATATTCACCTTTTTAACAGCATATAACGCGTGCCTACCGTGTTCCTGTTCTATTTCTGCGTATCCTACGTTGTTCTTGAAGTAGTCTAGGGCGTTGAGGCCCGTGAAGAGTATTTCCCAAACCGTAAAGTCCTCAGGTTTTTTCTTGATAACACCCCCGATTCCCTCAACCTCCGTAGCGTAGGCCCCAAAACCCCAAGCGGCCTCGGTATACTCCATCAACACCCATACAGCACCTTCTCACAGCAGAGGAAGACTACCTGTAACCTTGTCAACCAGCTCCTCAGGCGCCGGGCCTATGCCTATGGCAGTTACAGTCCCTGGGGGGAGCTCCGTCAACCCGGCGTCCTGAACCACGCTATAAGGTATGCCCAGCTCAAGGCATCTCCTCCCCAGCTCATCCACCTCCTCCTCCGAGTTTACCTTCAGGGCTATCTTCTTCTGGCCTGTGGCAAACCATCCCCTAACCCAGTCAGGTTTTCTCCTCCTAGCTTCCTCTAGAGCTGAGACGGAGGCGTGGGCGGCCTGGACTACAACCTTACCCCAGCTCATTCCAACATCCCGCCTAACCACTAGACACTGCTTAAACAAACCACCTTTACAAAAGGTCGCTAAGAAAGCTTATGAATTTATTCATGAGATGAGTTAGGGGAGGTGGGTGGGAAAGTTTTTATACTTCTAAAGCTGAAAAAGTATTGAAACGAGGGTGCGGGTATATCCTGCACTCAGGGCTGAGGTGAGCCAGCCCATAACATGCCGTGAAGCTCAAGTTCTGGAGCGGTGCTCCTTAAGGAGTTTGAGCGGAGAGGCATGAAGCTCCCGGCTTAAGCCGTGGAGTGGCTCACTATCCCTTCTATCTGATAAAATTCTGCAAGGTGCTTCCAGTCAATTCTTTCATTTCTATATATTCTATCCACAGAGAATACTTTTACTGGTGGGTCTGGATGTTGTGCTAAGTATCGTATTGTTGCTGCAGTAGTATGTGTTCTTAAGATGAGTTTCCGAGCTTCAGATGGATCCCATTTGTAACGCCATCCAAGAGAACCCG
>DQVM01000106.1 GCA_015661775.1 Candidatus Caldarchaeum subterraneum
GATTAAGCAGCTTAAGGATGTTGGGAGGCCGTTCAGGCATGTGTACTACAGGGTTAAGCAGAAAGCCATGTCGACGCAGTCATGCCCACACTGCGGGGAGAAGCAGCTGAAGATAGAGCTTGAGAAGCCAGTGACGATCGTGGAGGTTACGGAGAGGGGGCCTGAGAGGCTCTCCGCCAGTCAGGTTAGGCAGAGGCTGGAGAGGATTCCCGACGACGACCTGTGGCTGCTGGATATAAACCCTGAAACCTCAAGGCCCGAGTGGATGGTCTTGACGGTCCTTCCAGTCCCACCCGTCTACGTTAGGCCTTCTATAACCCTAGAGTCGGGATTCAGGTCCGAGGATGACCTTACTCATAAGCTGGTTGATATACTTAGGGTGGCCCAGAGGCTTAGGGAGAACCTCAACGCAGGCTCTCCGCCCCCTGTTATAGAGGAACTATCCGACCTACTCCAGTACCACGTAACCACTTACATCAACAACGAGGCTGTAGGAACATCACCCGCTATGCACCGCTCAGGCAGGATACTCAAAACCCTCGCCCAGCGTCTTAAAGGGAAGGAGGGTAGGTTCAGGCTCAACCTCTCAGGTAAGAGAGTAGACTTCTCGGCCCGAACAGTAATATCGCCAGACCCCAACATAGGGATAAACGAAGTAGGGGTTCCCAGAGACATAGCTATGCAGCTGACGGTGGCTGAGAAGGTTACTATCTGGAATATCGGCCGCCTTAGGGAGCTGGTGAGAAACGGCCCAGATAAATACCCAGGGGCCAAGTACGTCATAAGGCCTGACGGGAAGAGGATAAGGCTGAAGTTCGTCCACGATTTGAACGAGCTGGCCGAGGCGCTGGACGTAGGCTATACGGTTGAACGCCACCTGATGGACGGGGATATCGTGCTCTTCAACCGCCAGCCCTCGCTTCATAGAATGTCTATAATGGCCCATATAGTCAAGGTCCTGCCGTACAGGACGTTTAGGCTTAATCTAGCTGTATGCACCCCCTACAACGCAGACTTCGACGGGGATGAGATGAACCTCCACGTGCCGCAGAGCGAGGAAGCCCAAACAGAGGCTAGGATACTCCTCCTAGTCCAGAACAACATAATCTCACCTAGATACGGCGCTCCTATTATAGGCGCTATAAGGGACTTCCTGACCAGCGTATATCTGCTGACAAGGGATGAGACCACCTTCACCAAGCGGGAGCTGGCGCACCTGCTGGCGGCTATAAAATATGACGGCCCAATACCTGAACCGGCTATAAAGAAGCCTGAGCCGAGATGGACGGGGAAGCAGGTCTTCAGCATCCTCCTACCAAAGGATTTCAACCACAGCTTCAGATCCAGCTTCGACCCCAACAGGCCTGTGGTGATAAGGAACGGCCAGCTGGTGGAGGGGGTTATAGATAAAGGAGCGGTAGGTGTTGAGAAGGCCAACAGCATACTACACCGCCTAGCCAGGGATTACGGCAACGACGTGGCCAGGGCCTTCCTAGACAAGGTGGTGAGGCTGGTTAACACCTACTTGGAGATGCACGGCTTCACCTTCTCAGTCGATGACGTCGAAGTCCCTAGAGACGCCTACGACGCTATAGCTAAGATAGCTAAAGAAGCTGAGGAGGGGTTCGTCAAGCTGAAGGCCGAGTATGAGAGAGGCAAGAAGGACATACCGCCGGGCATGACGCCTGAGCAGGCGTTTGAACAGGATGTACTGCAGCTCCTCAGCGAAGCCAGGGATAAGGCTGGGAAGATTGTCAGGGAGAAGATATCTCAGGATAGTAGTGCGGTTATAATGGCTAGGACGGGGGCTAGAGGAACGTTGCTTAACATAGACCAGATGGTAGCTATGGTGGGTCAGCAGTCGGTTAGGAGGGAGAGGATACACAGAGGCTTCCAAGACAGGGTTCTAGCCTTCTTCAAGAAGGGAGACCTATCACCTAAAGCTAGAGGCTTCGTCTATAACTCGTTCTTCTCAGGACTCAACCCGATTGAATTCTTCTTCCACGCAGCTGGAGGCAGAGACGGCCTAGTAGACACAGCCGTAAGAACCCAGCAGAGCGGATACATGCAGAGAAGACTGATAAACGCCCTAGAGTCGCTCTACATAGAATACGACGGAACGGTTAGGACAGCGGATGACAGGAGGATAATCCAGTTCCAGTATGGCGAGGATGGTATAGACCCGGCTAAAAGCGACCACGGAGAGGTTGTAGAACCCCAAGCCTTGATAAACGCTTTAACAGGCAGGGTTAAAGGAGACCAACCAGCGTCTGAAAGCTACGTAGATGAGAGGATGCGGGAGTACGAGGATAGGATGCCGCCTAAGCCTGTATGGAGGCTAGCGGAGGCTCTGAAGAGGAACAGAGCCTCTAAAGAGCTGGTAGACCTAGCGTTCGAGGAGCTGCTAAGAAGATACAACGAGTCGCGGGTTGAGCCGGGTGATGCTATGGGCGTAGTAACTGCCCAGTCGATAGGCGAGCCGGGTACGCAGCTCACCCTAAGAACCTTCCACTTCGCCGGTGTCAGGGAGCAGAGCATACTCCTAGGCCTGCCCAGGCTCATAGAGATAGTGGACGCCAGACGCGAGCCCTCAACACCCTTTATGAAAATCCCGCTTAAGGGGGAGTACGCCACCAACAGGGCAAAGGCCCAGCGCTTGGCCCTGCAGCTACAGTACACAACACTAGGGGACATAACTGAGGAGATTGTAGTAGACTATAGGCGTAGAGCTTTAGTAGTTAAACTAAGCATGGAGGCGATGGAGGAGAGGGGCGTAACGAGGCGGGACTTGGAGAAAGCCGCCAAGAACCTGAATGGGAAAGTTGACGAGGAGAACATGACAATAGCGATTAAACTACAGGATGATATGCTATTCAACGTAACGAGGGTTAAGGAGAGGGTTCAGAACACGAAGGTAAAGGGGGTAAGGAAGATAAGGCGAGCCATAGTTAGGTTTGAGAACGGCAGGTATGTTATAGAGACCGAAGGCTCTAACCTAAAGGAGGTTCTCCAAGTTCCGGGGGTTGACGCAGCCCATGTTGAGACCAACGACATCTATGAGATTGCCGAGGTTCTGGGGATAGAGGCTGCCCGTAACGCTATAGTGAAGGAGGCTAAGCACGTCATGACCGAGCAGGGCCTCGACGTAGATATACGCCACCTGCTGCTGTTGGCTGATATGATGACAGTAAGCGGGGCTGTTAGGCAGATAGGCCGTCATGGGGTGGTGAAGCTGAAGAGCAGCGTCCTAGCTAGAGCAGCCTTCGAGATAAGCGTCCAAACACTAATGGACGCAGCGGCCAGGGGTGAGGTGGACAACCTAAGAGGTAACGTGGAGCGCATCCTAATAGGGAAGGAAATCCCAGTAGGCACAGGAATGGTTACGATACTGATGATGCATAAATTCCAGCAACAACAGGAAAAAGGTGATGTGAATGGACCTCAGGAAGGAGCTGCAGGTAATCAGTAGAACAGGCAAGTATATAATGGGATTCAGGCAGAGCAAGCTGGCGGTGTTGAATAAAAAAGCCAAGCTGCTGATACTGGCGAGAAACTGCCCCGACGAAATTAAGATAGAGGCCGAGATAATATCCAAGACAACAGGCATACCCGTGTTGAAGACAGATGTATCGGCTGAGGACATGGGCCTAGCGCTGCGTAAACCCTTCGGCGCCGCCTGTATAGCGGTACTAGACCCGGGTAGCTCCAGCATCTTAGAGGCCGTCGGTGAAAAAGAGGGTGAGTGAAGGAATAAAACTAACCGAGCGTGAGATGCGTTACATACAGGTCTTCGAAGCAGTTACAGGGGCTACTGTGCTAGACTGCGTGGAGAACAGCGAGCTGCTTGTCTTTGTAGTTAGGAAAGGGGATTTGGGTAAGGCTCTGGCTAGAAAGGGCCAGAGGATAAAGGAGATAGCTAGGCTGTTGAAGAAGAGGATAAAGGTAATAGAGTTCGACGATAACCCAACTGTATTCGTCAAGAACGCCCTCCACCCAGCGGAGATATACGAGCCAATAAGGGTTACCGAGAAGGCGGACGGTAAGAAGATAATAATCGTCATGGTAAATCCGAGGGATAAGGGTATAGCGATAGGTAAGGACGGCAGAAACATAGACCTAACAAGATACCTTGTTAAGAGGCACTTCCAGATAGACCATGTAATAGTCCAGTAAGGCGAATAGACATGGTTAAGAAAATAATCTCAGCAATAATAGTAGCTATACTTATCTCAGTCCTCCTACTCGGCTTACTATCGGAGGAGAGGGAAGGAAAGGTTACTGAGGCAGCTCCATCTATAACAACCCAGATAACGCCTACAGAAACCCCCGCCACAGCTACGCAGACTACAACAGTCATAAAGAAGGAAGAGATAAGTTTCTTCCTGATAAAACCCCCAGACAAGCCTATAACCCTACTACGGGGAAGAGAAGCTGTAATAAATCTTGAGATAGAGAGGATTGGAGAATTCTCGGAGGAGATTTCCCTAGACTACGTAGCTATAAAACCTGCACAATCTAACGGAGATGAGCTGCTAGTTGACATAAACCCAAAAAACGCTATACCGCCGTCACGTGTAGATGTTAAGATACGTTCAAACCAGGATACTGCAGTGGGGTTACATGAACTGCTGATATACGGGTTTGGAGGAGGTAGGGCATATACCCTTTCCATTCCAGTAGTGGTGCTGGATAGGAGTTATTTCTTTAGAGTCTATGGAGTCCCTGAACTGTTTGAGGAGTCAAAAACATACCAGCTTAACGTTGAGGTGATCCCCGTCGAGGGGTTCACGGATAACGTAGAGCTAAGACTGGTAACGGAAGGCGTATCTGCGTCGCTGTCGGAGAAAAGCGGAAAACCCCCCTTCACAACGAAGCTCAACATAACCATAGACAAGTTAACGCTCTGGAGAAACACATACGGATACGTTATTATACAGGGTGAACCACGTGGAGGGAGACTAGTAATACTCCTAGGTAATGAAGAGGTTAGGGAAGGGGGTATTA
>DQVM01000141.1 GCA_015661775.1 Candidatus Caldarchaeum subterraneum
CACCATACTTAAGCTTATACAGAAGAAGAAACGAGAGAGAAAGGAAGAATATCATAGGTAGGTCCAGGAAGATTATCGAGAACCTAATTGAGAAGGGGTCGAATATGTAAAGCAGAGCAGCTAAAAGCCCCACTTTACCTCCCCCAACCTCCCTCCCAACAACGTAGAGGAGCGGGGCCATAAACGAGGAGAACAGAATCGGAAATAGTAAAGCAGCGATAATATAGTTATCGGGGAAGATAGAGCGAGAGAGCGAAAACACAACCCCTATCAACAAACGCGTAAACACAGGATGAAAAACTTCTACCTCGCTAAAGTTGAGCGATAAATAGCTCTCAATAACCTTTATACCATCAAACGGGTAGTAGCCCGCGTCAAAAGGAGTCCATCCAATTCTATACGAAAGCCCAGTAAACCATACGTAAGCCCTCAGTGTAAAAGCCGCTAGAAAAAGCAAAAACAATACCAGGATAAACGAGCTTCTGGAGCTAAGCTTCATACTATCTTATTTTACTGAGTCTAGCTTCAAGTTAAAGATTAGCCATAAACTAGAGACACGCATCCAACCACGCTTAATACATGCATCAACCATCTTCTCTATAACATACGTATAGATAATATCCACGTAACAGGTTGGGGGTGTATTTGTCAAAACTTAATAGAGTGGGGAAGAATTTGTTGAGTAAGTAATAGGGGAAAAATAATAAATAGGGTCTAAGAGCAACCATATACTCCTCAAACAGGAGCTTGAAATCTCTTAGCGCGGTAAGTTTCCTCTTGAGCTTTATTGGGCTTATTCCTCTCTCACTAGTTAATCCAAGTATGTAGGTTAAATTAATTAGATATGGGTGAAAGATATTCGGCTCGTAGCCTATAAAGAATCTTTTACACACACGTGCGGCTTCGCTTATAGCTTTATCATAATCTTTTACGTGGTGTAGGACTGAGAGCAGCATTACTAAGTCAAAACTCTTGTCACGAAACGGGAGATAACGTGCATCAGCTATTATGTTAGCAGCCTCAGTATGCTCAATATCTAATCTAACATCACCTAAATGATTATTTGCACAACCTACATTTAGAGTTAGAAAATTATCCCCTGCGTCGCATAAATTCACCATAAGCCTTCTACTCAATAAAAATGTAACATACCTGTTAACAACCGACCGAAAGTTCCTTGAGAGCCTCTCCAAGACTCTATCTACTGTTGTATTTTTCATCATCAACATTAACCATCTATCTTGGTTGTTATTATTTCTGCTAGTTTTTTTGGGTTTTGCCTTTCTTCTTTAGGCGCTGTCCTTAGTATGTGGCTTGTTGCAGCTAATGCCTCTGCTGGGTTGTTGGTCTTTGCTATTAGGTATGTGGCTACTGCTAATGTCTGCCCCGTCTCCTCCTCTTCTAAGGGTGTTCCCAGCCAGTTTAGGTACGTCGCCTCCCTATACGCTACTGCATCCACCTCCCCAACTACGTAGACAGGAGCATCCAAGCCTGTTGAGAGCTGTTTAGTCCTGCTCTGCAGCCTCCTCAGCTGCTCCCTCGTCTTTTCATGCCTAGCCCCGCTCCTTAGTATATACACCGCCTTACCGCCGTGCTTCGTGGGTGCTGCTAGTATTAACGGGGTTTCTTTTGCGGTGAACGGCTCTACGTCATGCGGCTGTAGGCTTGGGTCCAGCAGGATAGCATCCGCCGTTGCCGCCGCCTGCCTCGCCTCCTGCTCAGCCACCAGCATATCCCTGTGCATGGATATGTAATGGCAGGGAAGCGCCTCTAGGGTTTTGTCCACCCCCTCACTGGCCCCCTCGTCTCCATACACGTAGACTATAACCGGCCTCCCCCTCTTGGCTTCCCTCCTCAAAGCCTCCACCTGCCCAGGGCCTGCTATAACCTCAGCCTCAGGAGGTATCCCTATATCGGCTACGACTATCTTCTCAGGCCTGTTGAGCAGAGCTGGTTTGTAGGCGTGGAGGGTTACGGTTACATGGGGGTTGAAGGCTGTCTCGTAGAAGCCCGTATCAGGGTCTACTCCTGTGGGTACGTCTACAGCCACCCTCAAGGCGTTGGATTCGTTGGCCAGCTTCACGGCCTCAGCCATCCCCCCCGCCAGCGGCCCCCTAACACCAGTCCCCAGCATAGCGTCTACTATAACCTCAGCCTCCTTAAACAGCTCCGAGGCCCGCTGCACCTCCTCCCACGTTGATGCGGTTATCAACTCCACCGAGAGCCTCATCCCCTTCAACGCCTCCAAGTTAACCCTCGCCTCCCTCGTCCTGACCCTCTCCTCACCAGCTAGAAGCAAAACCCTAACCTCAGCTCCAGCCGCCGCTAAATGCCTGGCAGCAGCCATCCCATCCCCCCCGTTATTCCCAGGGCCGCATAGGACAAGCACCCTCCTACCCTCAGCGCTCCCCCCAAGATGCTCCGCCACAGCCTTGGCAACAGCAGCCCCTGCGTTCTCCATCAAGAGAAGCCGCTCAACCCCAAGATACTCCGAGTTCCTATCTATCACAGCCATCTGCCGCGACGTAACAACCTTAAACAACAAAGCCCACCCCTCTAATTGATTATTTATTCTTCTTCCCCAGGTTTAGTATCAGGCCTAGGTTACGTATTACCCCAATAACCCCCTGGTCCTTGAGTATCTTCACCGTAACCTCCCAGTCAACCCTGAGGAGTATAACGGTTATGATAATCATCGCAGTTATGGCTGCTGCTGTTGCGGGTAGCTGCGCCCCCTCGCCTAGGAGCAGGGAGGCTGCGTCGAAGTATGTCCTACCTGCGTAGGCTACTGAGATGGATAAGATTATCTTCCCCAGCGTATTGGCTATTAGGAAGCGCCAGAAGGAGAACCGCATCATGCCTATCGGGATTAGGTAGACGTCGTCTGGCAGGGGGGTTAACGCGAAGATGAAAACCCCTAGGTCGCCGTATCTCCCTATCAAACCCCTCAGCGTATCCATCTTCCTCTTCCTCTCTTGGCTGAAGAGCCTATACCCTCCCCTGCCCAAGGCGTATGAGGTTACCTTACCTAGCGAGCCGCCTAGGCCTGAGGCTAGGCCTAGTATCAGGGGGTCTAGGGCCTCGCTCAGCAGGACGACGATAAAAAGGTATGGAACGGGTAGGAAGGGGATTAGGCTTCCCAGAAGCGATACCGTGAAGACCCCTAAGTATCCATACTGCTGGGCAATCTGCAGGAGAATGTCGTCTAGGTTGTTATCCACCCGTCTTCATCCCCATCCTAGCTTCCTCTATAAGCTTCTCACCCAGCTTCTTCAACTCCTCAAGCCTCTCAGGGGTTTTGGCCTCCACGCTCATCTTAACCTGCGGCATCGTGTTGCTGGCCCTCACAAGAACCCACCCATCCTCTGCGTATGCCTTAACCCCGTCCAGCCTGCTTATCCTATACCCCATAGCCCCCAGCCTCTCAGCTATGTAATCTATCGCCCTGAACTTCAGCTCATCCGGGAAGCCGTAGGTAAGTATAGGCGTAGTAGGGTAGCGGGGGATCTCATCCACAACCTCAGAGAGCCTACGTCCAGACTCGTGTATTATCCTAGCCATCACCAAGGCAGCGTATACAGCGTCGTCCAACCCGTTAAGCTCGCCGAAGTAGAGGTGGTTACTCTTCTCACCCCCTAGCACAGCGGCCTCCTCCCTTACTTTACGCAGTATAAACGCCCTCCCAACCCTCCACTCAACAGGCTGGAAGCCATGCCTCTCAGCCACCTCCCTCAAGGCAGTGGAGCTGTTGACGTCGTAGATTACCTTCCCCTTCTTAGGCCAGTGCTTGACGAAGACCGCTAGCGTAACATCCCCCTCCAGAAGCCGCCCCCTATCGTCTATGAAAACAGCCCTATCCGCGTCGCCGTCGAATCCTACCCCGAAGTCGCATCCCATCTCAACCACCAGCCGTTGAAGAGGCTTTAGGGTCTCCTCGTTAGGCTCTGGAGGATGGCCCCTGAAGTAGCCGTCTGGGTTATCGTTTATCCCAACCACCTCAACTCCCAGCCCGCTGAATATCCGGGGCACTACGAAGACCGAGGCCCCGTCGCTGTAGTCTACAGCAACCTTAAGCCCCTGCATCTCGCCGAACCTTCCCTTCATAAACTCCACGTAGCTATCAGCCAGCTTAACCTCCTCAACCGAGCCCCTACCATCGGGGGTTTTGAACCTCCGGTTAAGAACCATATCTTTTATCTCCTCCATCCCAGCCCCTGCTGAGATGGTCTCACCGCCTTTGAGTATCATCTTGAAGCCATTCCACTCAGGTGGGTTGTGGCTGGCAGTAACCGAAACCCCCCCGTCAGCCTTGTAATGCTCCACCCCGAAGTAGCACATGGGGGTTGTGGCGACTCCTCCCAGCAGTACATCCACCCCCGACTCGGTTAACCCGTCTACCAGCGACTTGCTGAGCTGGGGGCCGCTGAGCCTAACGTCCCGGGTAACCAGAACCCTCCCCCGGCTCCCCAAGTATGCTCCGAAGGCCCTGCCGATAAGATAAGCCACCTCATCGCTTAAGTCATGGCCGTAAACCCCCCTCACGTCATAGGCCCTGAAGATATGCTCAGGGATCTTCACTCCATCCACCTCCTCCTCACCTCATCATCCTCCAACCCAGTAACCCTGATACCCGCGTCTTTTATCTTGTATTTTTTGTTGATTGATATGAGTAGGGCGGTTATATTCTCTACTATTGAGGCGTTTTTGAGAGGCCCTCCATCTACGGGCCTCAGCCCCTCTATCCCGTAGGTTAGCTCAGCTACCGTTCTCTTGGCCTCTTCATCATCTCCTAGTATTATCGCGTCGCATCCCACAGGCTTAGCAACATCCCTCAGCTTCTCCGCGCTTACCGTATGGTAGGCCGCTACCACGTTTACATCCTTGCCTCTAAGCAGGCTGGAGACGTACTCGGCTGCTGAGCTAAACCCCTCCACGTGGGTGTTGAATGGGACTATGCAGGAGACGACCACAGAGCCTGTTCTTAGGCTCTCTTTAACCGATTTGACTATACCCTCAACCCCTTGGAATGGGATGCTTAGTATAACTACCTCAGCACCCGCCACCGCTCTGCAGTTCTCCTCACCAGCAGTATCAACCCCGCCGCCAAGCATACGCCTTGCCTCCCCAGCCGCTTTAACCGCCTTCTCAGCTACCCGCGAGCCTATAACCACGCTGTAACCTGCTTTGGCGAGGCGTAGGGCAAGCCCGAACCCCAGGTCCCCAGTCCCTCCTACAACAGCAACACGCTTCAAAGCCAAAACCCGCTGCGTTTATGTAATCTCAAACCCATTATAAACCTCAGGTTTAGCATTACTCTCTGTCTAGATTTAAATTAAAGCTCTTTAAGATTATACCGGTGAAGCGTAATGGACGACACGCTGGTTATTGTTGGTGTCTTGCTGTTTATCGTGGGGTTGGCGGGGATTTACATAGCTTTCTCAGGCGCCTCGCCCACGTTGAAGGCTGGGCTGGAGCAGTTCTCCGGACTGGTTGCCGGGATGGGGATCCTCTTCATAGTGGGAGGCCTCTTCAGGGGGGGATTACCTAGCCTAGGAAGCCCTAAGGTGGCCGGCGTCCTCATAGTCTTTTCACTAGGTATAGCCTTCGTAGCAACAACAGCGGCCCTGCAGCTGGGCCCCTTCAAACCAGCCCCGGAGGAGGCTGCGGTTGGCCCAACACCTGTAATTGTGCGGGTAAGCATAATACCCGGCTCCTTCAACCCGCAGCAGGAGGATAACTACATCCCCAAGAACATAAGGGTAATAGCGGGGTACAACAGCACGGTAGTCTGGACCAACGATGAGGAGGTCCCAGTAGCCCATACCGTAACCTCCGAGGAGGGGATATTCGACTCAGGGCTCTTCAACAGCGGTGAGAGCTGGAACTACACCTTCACCAGAGCTGGAATATACAGGTACTTCTGCATACCCCATCCATGGATGAGGGGCTCGGTCGTAGTGGAGGAGGTTTCTGAGGAGGTTCTGCAGCAGCTGCTAGCTCAGCTGCCTAGAAACCAGACGAGGGCTGCCGCAGGGTAGCTGTTTAGCCTTAAATCCCTCCTCCAACCAGCGGAGGTTGAGAGGATGCCGATAAGAGACCCTGCGTTAATCCAGATAGCCCAGCGGAGGAGGGTATTAGTTAAGATCTGCAGGGAGTGCGGGGCTAGGAACGCAGCTACCGCTGAAAAATG
>DQVM01000059.1 GCA_015661775.1 Candidatus Caldarchaeum subterraneum
TGTAGTAGTTGGGCCTTAGGCTTGGTGGTTTTGGAATAGGCTCTACTCCCGTTATTGTTTCCAGCCTTTCTTCGTAGAGCTTAGCTATCTCCTCCCTTCTCCTTATGTTGTTTTCAATTGTTCTAAGCTGGGCTATTCCTATTATAGCTTGGGCTTCTGCCATCCTAGAACTAAGCCCTATCTCGGTTAGTTCGTTGTTCTCTAGGCCGTAGTTCCTTAAGGTTCTAACTTTCCCCTCCAGTTTCTGGTTTGACGTTGTTACTAACCCTCCCTCCCCCGCTGTTAGGACTTTCGTAGCGTATAGGGAGAAGGCTGCGGCTAGGCCTATTGCACCCGCCTTTACACCCCTAAGCATACTCCCAAAAGCGTGGGCTGCATCCTCTAAAAACGCCACGTTATTCTCGTTGCATAACCTACGAAGCTCCTCTACGCTCTCCGATATGAACCCACCTCCATGAAAACCCAAAACAGCCCTTACATCCCCCTCTCTGCTTAGTATCCTCTCCACCAAACCCGGATCCGGGGAGAAGTCATGCAGCGAGTCTACGAAGACAGGGAAAGCACCTGACCTAATCACAGCCAACGCAGCAGCGGGGTTTTCTGTTACAGGTATTATAACCCTCCCTCCCGCTGTACCTGCTGCTCGTAGGATAAGCTCTAGAGCGTCTGTTCCACTACCGCACACCGCGCAGTACTTGACACCTATGTACCTCCTAACCTCCTCTTCAAAAACTTCACAATATCTTCCTAAACTAAGATACTCCTCCGATGCTAGGAGTTTACGTATCCTATCAGCTACCCAACTTATAGACTCGGGTTCGAAATAACGCCTCGCCGCGGGTATTATCTGCTTGGTCATCTGAGAATATACTCTCGTTTCTGAACTTAAAAATATCCCTGTCGCTTGTTATATTGTTAGTTCTATAAGCTCCATCATGAGCTTCCGGCCCTTCTTGTCAGGAAGCCCTAGTACTAGGTATTTTTCATATATTCCGCTCCAGAGGGTTAAGGTGGGGTTGCAGCGTTCTACTATCTCCCTGAATAGGGTGTTTCTCTCATGTAGGGCTACGCATCCACTCAGAGTTATCCTAGTCCCCCGGCCTGCTAGTATTGTTTCTCTTCCTGATCTGAAGAGGAACCAGTCCCCGTTGGAGCCAGTCAACGTTAGCATGCTGCTCTCAAACTCGGTAAGCCGCTCATACTCCCCATACTCGTTAAACAGGTATAGCTCCCCCTCCAGCCTAGCCTTACCAAGGTTCTGTTCAACCAGATAACCATAGTAATCAACCTCAAAAAAGCTGATAATATCCCCAAACGAGATGCTATCTATGTGCTTACTAACAGCCTCTACCAGCTTGTCTACCTCGTTATCCACGACCTCAGCTCTACAGCCACCTCTCTGCAGCATCTCGTAGATATAATCACGGGAATAATCAGCTATGACGATTATTATATTATCTGAAGCTGAGCATAGCTTATCTACGGGTATCTTACCTAGGAAGAAGTCCATGGCTATGAGTGTATCGTATCTCTCTATCTCCAAGTTTTCTATGAGTATTGTCTCTGGACGTATATTGAGTAGTGCTAGGGCGTGGTATACCGGCCAGTCTCTCTGAGTCCATGTGCTGAGAAACGCTACGTTGGTCCTGTTTCGGGGTGTTGAGGCCCATGATGGGATGGAGTACATAACCAGCTCGTTTCCCAGCGGCGTTCTACCTGAGTTTTTTATAACATAGTAGAGGAAGTGGTTTTTATCCCTCCACTCCTCCCCCTTAAACATAATTATGCCCCTAACACCATATACTGATAGCAAGTCTAGAACTAGGTTGGGGTGTATGGGCTGTTTAAGAAGCTCAACATCAAACGACGAGACAACCCCACCAGTATACACCTCATCCATTGGTATTACGTTGCAGTAAAGCCTGAAGTTTACTATTAGCCTACTTAGATCCAAGGGGTTTTCCGTCAGAACTAGGATCCCGTCTCGTAGCGTTGGCATCCGCTCCAAGTATTCTCTTATACAGTTTGAGTTAAAGTCATACCTGCTTGGTATAGCAGCTATGTCATGCAGTATGTTTATGTCTAATTCTTCCCGCTGCTCCAGGTAATAGGTTACTGACAAGTTTACGAAGCTGGGCATGCTGATCAGCAGCATCAACGTTAGGGTTATGGTTTTTGTTTTTTCCCGCGTTATGCCCTTGGCCAGTCCTCCGAGCATGTATGCGGCGGGGAAGATGTATGTTCTTATAGCCGAGGCTAGCGACGAGGCGGCGAGAAGGGCTATGCTGGCTGCGGATTCCCTTGCGTTGGGTTTCCACAGCTCTAGAAAGAGCAGAATAGCTAACGTGATAAATATGTGGGGGAATGCTAGGAACATTACGTGGCCTTGGAGAGTAACCTCCAGAGGCGCTGGGGGTATTCTGTCGTAGTTGGCGTAGGCCCCTGCGGTTCCCGCTACCAAGATTATTAGCAACGCCTTCCTGAGATAGGTTTCGCCCACCTTGTTTGAAATGAACCGGAGCAGGAGCATGAGTAGGGTTGCAGCGGCCAGCAATCCTGATAAAACTCCTCCAAACCAAGCAGCTGAGAACATTAGCAAAGCCTTTACGAGCAGAAAACCAGACACCAGCTCTATGAAAACAACTATTGTTAGGGCCGTTAGCAGATGTTTTAAGATGTCTTTCCTGAAGTCTGAGGCCAGTAGGAGCAGTGGAATTCCACCGACTAGAAGCTCTAGAGGATGAACTAGAACAGCTAGAACTAACGAAACCGTGAATAGTATTTTTTCATAGCTCCCCCACCTACGTCTTGCGTAGAGGCTGCATAGAAAAAAGACCGAGACCAATCCGATTATCTTGGGGTGTGAGATGAACAGTTGATTTATGAAGAATCCCCCTCCTACTGCGAGGCCAAGCAGCTCAACTAGATAAGCCGCCGGAGCTAGGAAGATAACAGCCGAAGCTACTAGAGCAGCTTTAGCCTCGCCAAGCCCCATAAAATCCCTTAGAAAAAGAAAGACGGCCAGCAGAACAGAAACGCTTACAAAGATCCATGTATTTAACGTATTAACTATGCCGAATCCGAAGACCTTTATCCAATAGGCTTGGATTATATAGTAGAAGGGAAAGTCTGTTATGACCACTTTGTTTCCTCCTTCCAGCAGAGCTAGTATCTGCGCAATATGCCTTATGTTGTCTGTGTAGAGGATGTTTTGCTGAAATTTGATTACTAGAGATGCGGCTAGTATTAGGTAAACGGCTACTGCTGGGAGGATGGCGGGTGATACTTTGAATCTGGCTTTCCCTCCCCTAGCTAGGTAAACCGCTAATGAAGCTAAGGTAGTTGACGCATATACGTGCTTGGCTAGCTGGGGAAACCAAAAGAGGACAACCACACCCTCTAAAAGCCATATGAACATGCTCAGGAGAATAACCTCCACTACGAGGGATTCCAACGAAACTTTTCCCTCTCTTTTTAGCGAGAGTATTATCAGGGATGCTGGTAGGAAACTTAATATCAGAACTAATATGCTGTAGAGCGTATATTCGGAGATGAATTCATACCGCGGGGAGGAATATATGCTTAAGGTGGTAAAACTGGTTAATACAACTGCATAGAGCTTGTAATAACTTAGTTTCTGCTTCACAGCTTATCTTCCTGTTTTATTCTGCAATATTTATAAGCATTCCCAAAACCAGCGTTAACGAAGAGATGCGTAGTAGCTTCACCGCAGCTATACTGATACTTGCCAACCTTACTTTATCCCTCTACCTCATATACACCACCTCTGATGAGCTGATGCAGATATACGTCTTAGCTAACGCAGTTATTCTATCACCAATACTATACAAGCTAGCTACCTCGTATGGTGTGAAGAGAGGAAGCGGCTTTAGAGAGATTAGGTTTAACGCCGCTCTACTACCGGTTACGGCCATTATAACCGGGGGGCTTCTCCTAGTTTTGCCCGTTAAGATAACTGTAGAGGACGTAATAGGATTCTCTCCCCATGTTATAGCTGTCTCCTCCCTGGGAAGCGTAGCGGCGGTATCTGTTCTCTTCTCTATAATACTGGCCGTGGTTATGTCTGTGCGGGGAGGTGATATAAGCATCCCCCTGCCGATGTTATATCTCTACTTCTTCGCAGCCTACGGGTTTGTTGAGCTTGTTATGATTATTCTCTTTTTAGCGGGTAGCCTAGAAGCGGTGGGCGGTGTGCTATGGGGTTTAACCGCTGCTTCGATACCTGTACTTGTAAAACGGCGGTTGGGCATAATACTTCCTGACGGCCTTTCTCTGAAGATAATACTCCTGATACTCCTCTACTTTACCCCCGTCGCCTTAGCTACGCCTTGGAATCTCCTACTTACTGAGCATGACATATACCCAGAGGCCTTGAGGGCTCTGTGGAAGAACCTAGAGCCTCTGGATAACATCAACAGCCCCTCCGCCACCTTAAGTAACTACATAGCCCCCTACGTCGGCTACCACATGTTCGGCGTAAACCCTCTGGTTCTCTATATAATTCTAGCCCCTATACTATTCCTCTGGATGTGGCTCACAATAGCGTCTTTCCTCCTCTTCAGCAGGAAGATGGGGGTTAGACACCCGTCAGTTTTGTTTCTAATACTTCTATCCGACACGATGCTTCTTGGTTTACTTGCAGCAGTTATCACAAACGGATACTGGAATGCAGATACTATAGTTAACGTTAGTTTCATGTATAACGTGGGGATGGCCAACGATATCTACAAGTCAATCCTAAGCAAGGACGGGATAGTCATAGCAGTTACACTAGCCATGGCCCTAGCCTTGGAGAAAAGAGACTACGTAGCCGCGTTCCTAGCATCTATAGCCATGATGTGGCAGCAGCCTGTTGTGTATCTGGTCTTACTTATCCCTGTTCTTCTCCTATTATCTGAGAGGAAAACATACGTAACCATTATACTCAGCACGTTAGTAGGTCTTCTAGGCTACCTTTACCTGCCTACCTTCATAGATGAGGATCTTCGTTTCTTCACCTTCATGCTATCTAGAGTAGCCTTTAGCGTTTATGGATTAACCCTCGCACTCCCCGTCTCGCTGCTTCTACTATACATAGCCAGAGGCCGTATATGGTGGGTTGTTGATAGGATAAAAAACTACATGGGG
>DQVM01000101.1 GCA_015661775.1 Candidatus Caldarchaeum subterraneum
AATGGAAGGGACGGGCTTGTCCTGCCTTCCTTGGCATCTGGTTTAGACGGCTCGGTAACCGCCTTCAGCAACGTAATCCCTAGAGAGTTTAAGGAGATAGACTCAGCGTATAGGAGGGGAGAGCTTAAGCAGGCGTATGAAAAGCAGAGCAAAGTCTGGAAGCTCATAGAAGCAACAAAACAAAACCCCATCGCTGCAATACATGCGATACTTAACAGCTTAGGTGTCAGAGCTGGGGAGCCTCGCAAACCTTTAAACCCAATAGGTGGAGATGAAGCCCGTAATCTGATGAAGTACCTTAGAGAACATAACATAGTATAATAATCCCTTTAAGAGGTGCTGGGGATGGTTTATAGGATTAGAAGGACTGAGCTGGCTTCCCCAGCTTCTAACGTTAAGATGATGCGAAAAGCCTTGGAGGAGCTTCCTGTAGATGAGGTTTTCCTAGACCTGGAAGACGCCGTAACCCCTGATATGAAGGAGAAGGCTAGGGGAAATATAGTTGATGTGCTCAGCAGCTCTGAGATAACGCCTAACAAGGCTGTGGCGGTTAGGATAAACAGCTTACGCACAGAGCTGTGGCTTGACGACCTCATAACAGTAGTATCGGGGGCAGGTGATAGGATAGACTGCATCATAATACCGAAGGTTGAAGGCCCTGAGGATGTTATAGCAGTGGATAACGTCCTCACAGCGTTAGAGGCTAAGAATAGACTGGGTAAGAGGATTGGGATTGAGGTTCTGATAGAGACTGCTAAGGCTGTTGAGTATATTAGGGAGATAGCATATACCAGCAGTAGGGTTGAGAGCCTAATCTTCGGCCCCGGAGACTACGCGGCCAGCGTAGGCATGCCCTCGCTCACCATAGGAGAGCTTAAACAAGAGTACCAAGGCCATGTATGGCACTACGTAATGGCGCGGATAAGAAACACAGCGGCCTCAGCCGGGCTACAGGCAATAGACGGCCCCTACGCAGTTATAGAAGACCTTAAGGGGCTTGAGGAATCAGCCCGCATAGCTAGAAGCATGGGATACGACGGGAAATGGGTCATCCACCCCAAGCAGCTAGAAGTTTGTAACAGGGTCTTCACACCCACACCCGAGGAAGTTGAGAAAGCCCGCAGAATATTAAACGAGTATGAAAAGGCCCGGAGAGAAGGCAGGGGTGCAATATCCATAGAGGGGGAGCTTATAGACGCAGCCACCATAAGGATGGCTGAGCGTATCCTAACGCTGGCTGGGCGGGTTGGAGTATATTAAGAAAAATAACCCATAGTAGGGTAGTATAAAGCGTGAGGTTGCCGTGTTTGATATAGGTCAAATTAACATATTATCCGTGGAGGCGATATACCGGGCCTTCACCACGTATATGCCGAATATTATAGGGACGCTTATTATCTTGGCTGTTGGCTGGGTTATAGGTAGGGTTCTAGGCTCTATTATAGGGCGTATAGTCTCTAGAACGGGGGCTGATATGTCTTTCAGGAGAGCCTCCGTAGGTAGGGCAATACTCAGGGCAGGTTATACTGCCTCAGACTTCTCAAGAACCGTAACCAAGTGGATAATCTACCTAATAACCATACTGCTGGCGCTCCAGAACCTCTCAGTCCCAGTAATAAGCACAACTATACAGAACTTCCTCAACTACCTCCCCAACGTGATAATAGCGTTCATAATCTTCATAGCAGGCTCCATACTCTCCGACTGGGCGGGTGAATCGATAAAGAAAAGCTTCACAGCAGAATCCAATCAAGAGCAGTACCTTAACCTCTTCGGCGAAGGAGTTAAGATAATACTCTACTTCGTTACAATAACCATAGCCCTCTCCCAGCTGGGGATAGACATAACGATAATATACATAATAGCTACGGCCTTCTCATGGTCTATAGCTATAGCTGTTGGAGTCGCTACAGGCATAGTGCTGGGCTGGGTTTTGAAGGATAGGGTGAGGGAATGGCTTCAGCAGGGGAGGAGAGAGGAAACCCGGTGATGGCATGTCCATCGAAGCTATCTTCACAGACCTGGACGGCACGCTTATACCTCCCAACGTGAAGAGGGAAGAAGCAAGCCTAACACCTAGGATGGAGAGAACCCTACGGGGCCTTACGTCTAAGGGCTTCAAGATAGCCGCTGTAACAACGAAGGATTATAGATTCGCCAGCCGAATACTCCCCTTCGCCCACGCATGGGCCACGGTGGGAGGGCTTGAGATAAAGACCTTAGATGGAAGGAGGAAGATACATCAAAGCGTATTTGAGGAGCAGACGGCTCTTAAGAAAGCCCTCCAGCTGGCTGAGACCAAAGCCTCCAACGTAGACGCCACAGTAGAGTATAAGCTACTTTCCGACGGCTACACACTAGCTGGGTTCTGCTTCGACTGGAGATTCTCCAGCAGCAAAAAAGCTGCGCAGGAAGTCGCAGCTAAGCTACATGAAGAGGCCAAGAACCTAGGGCTATGCTCCATACTATACAGCGGCAGGCCTTACCTTGACGTATATGCTACGGAGGTGGATAAAGGATATGCGTTATCAACCCTGAAACAGCTATTGAATATCCGGGGAGAAGTTGTATACCTTGGAGACAGCGAGGTTGATAACCCAGCTTTCATTAAGGCTGACATAAGCATAGGCATAATACATGAGGAGACACCTCATAACCTTGCAGCAAGGTATAAAATTTCTTTCCGAACTCTTGAAGATCTGCTGGAAACCCTCCTAGAGTTTGGTGAAAGAGCGTTTCTGCAGAAGCTCGTGGGAGTATGAAGGTAATAAACGTGATGTACCAGACCAGCTTCACGAAGGGCCAGGAGCTGGTGGCCCAGAAACTAGCCCGTGAACTGGCCCGGCAAGGATGCGAATCCTACCTAGTAACAAGCCCATACCACGATAACGATCCTATCATAGAGCCTAAAGTCTTAGCCAAGTCGGTTAAAGGCTACGTATGGACGGGTGAGGAAGAGAAGTTCGGAACCCCCGTGATAAGGGTGGACGGCTACATATCAACCTGGCCTCCTCGTAGAATTATGTTCAGGGATTTCGTGAGCATCCTGCGTAGGCTATACGATGAGCTGGAGTATGACGTTATAATAACCCACAGCACTTTATGGAACGGCCCTGAGGATGCTGCGAAGTTCTCCCTATGGGCCAAAACCCTAAAAAACAC
Organism: Candidatus Caldarchaeum subterraneum; assembly: GCA_015661775.1. Taxonomy (GTDB): domain Archaea; phylum Thermoproteota; class Nitrososphaeria_A; order Caldarchaeales; family Caldarchaeaceae; genus SZUA-1515. The sequence goes on from DQVM01000101.1 coordinate 3,163, forward strand.
GGGCCTCATAAAAAAGCGGGTAATCTTCTGCCACATGTCCCACTACCAGCCCCCAGACCCGCTGCACTACACTATAGTAGAGAGAAGCTACCGCGAGTCGTGGAACAGGCTTGTTTTCCCGCAGATATTCAAAACCGCTGACCTTCTACTATGCACAACACCCATAGAGGGGGATGAGATGATACGCCTAGGGGCTACGCCTGAGCAGGTGCACATCTTCCCAGGCGGAGTAGATACGGAGTATATGGATAACGTTAAGGATATGCGTGAGCAGCTGTATGAAAAGCTGAATATAGAAGAGGATAGGAGGCTGGTAAGCTACGTAGGTACTGTAGAGGCTAGGAAGAATCCCCTAGCGGTGGTTAGGACAGCTAAGCTACTACAGGATAATGAGGGGTTGAAATTTGTCATAGCAGGTGCTCCGGGTAATCAGCACGCCGATGTGGTGAGGGAGAGCCGTTATTTGAAGAACCTCATCTACGTAGGGAGGCTTGAGGATGATGAGAAGGTTAACCTTATGCGCATGTCGTATCTTAATATAATAATGAGCAGGATGGAGGCGCTTGGCCTTACTCAGCTGGAGTTTATGTACTGCGGCGTACCTGTGGTTACCTCAGCGGTGGGTGGTCAGAAGTGGGTTGTACGCCATGAGGTGGATGGGCTTCACGTCAACGGCCCCGACGACTACCGGGGGGCTGCTGAGGCCATAACGCGCTTGGCGGAGGATGATGGGCTTTGGGAGAGGATGTCGGTGAACGCTCATGAGAGGGCTAGTAGATTCTCGCTGAAGAAACTAACTAAAGAGCTTATCGCTAAGCTGGAGAATCTTAGAAGAAAATAAAACAGGGTAGGGTTCTGTTACCTAAGCTCCCGGAGGATTATCTTAATTGTAAATTAAGCAAGCAACTCAGCCTCTACAAGCTGGGCTGTAAGCTGCTCTATAGCGGGTTTAATCTCGTTAGGGTCAACATTTATCTGAGAAGCTATTTCGTTAATTACCTCATTTACGGTTTTGTCCTCAAAAATATTCCATACAGCTACAACGGATTCATTTACTTTATACGCATCGCCTTTCTCGTTTACTAGTAGCAAGTCGCCTTCGGGAGTTTGGGTAACAAACCCCTTTTTGGACAGCCTTTTGCTCTCTCCTTCTTGGCTCATATTAAACTTAGTTAATGTGTTGTCGTTTAATATAAGTGTTGCTTAGTGTATGCAGGCTGGCCCTTCGCCGGAGGCTGATTTAAAGCATTCCTCGCACACCACCTGGCCGTTTACGATGGAGAGCCTCTCTACTGGTTTTCCGCAGCGGGAACATTCCCTAGCCACGGCGGTTCACCACCTCTCCCTATGCAGAACCTCCTCAAGAGGCTTTCTCCTCACCTTACCCCGCCTCTCAACTCCTCTAGGATATCCGAAGGCTATGCAAACCTGTATTCGCCTATCCTCAGGAACCTCAAGAAAGCTTCTAGCACCCTCTTCATCGTGTAGTGTTACTGGGCATGAACCCACTCCAAGGGTATGGGCAGCCAGCATCATGTTCTGCGCAGCCCTCCCAGCGTCAAAAGGATCTTGGAAATAATCGCCTCTAACCGTAATAACTACTGCGAAGGAGGCTTTCTTCACATGCTCTGCGTGGTTTCCAAATCTACTCAGCTCCCGTAGCCTCTGTCTGTCTTTTACCAGTATAAAATCCCAGGGCTGCCTGTTCTTAGCGCTTCCGGCGAGCCTTCCTGCTTCTAGGATACGTATGATAACATCCTCCGGCACCTCTTTATCTAGAAAATCCCGCACCTCCCGCTTTGAGTATATGCACTTCAAGGCGTCCATCATGGCGGTTATCATGTAAATTTAGGGTGTTTGTCTTAAAGCTTTTCTAAATGCACTCCATTACATCCATTAGGTTGAAGTGGGTAGCCTTAGTGGTTGTAGCATCTCTAGCAGTAGTAGCTGGTCTGCTTCTTTCATGGGATAGTTTACAATACAGCGTCAGGGAGGAAACCTATACGGTTACAGAATACTTTACAACCACGGCGTTTATATACCCTAGGATAGACTTAGATGACGGATACGGCGTAGTGGTAGTTAATGGGCTGCAGGTGGTTGTTGAGATAGCTGATACGGATGTTGAGAGGAGGAGAGGGTTATCTGGTAGGGATGGTCTGGAGCCGGGGTTTGGTATGCTCTTCATATTTCCCAGCGAGGGGGTGTATTCGTTTTGGATGTATAGAATGAAGTTTCCCATAGATATGATATGGATGGACTCTGGGGGGAGGGTGGTTTACATAGTTGAGGATGCTCAGCCCTGCGGAGATTCTTTAGTATGCCCCGTCTATACCCCCGATAAGCCAGCTAAATACGTTCTAGAGGTTAACGCTGGTTTTGTAAAAATGGCCGACTTAAAGTTGGGGGATGTAGTGACTATACTCCTTCCAGTAGGCTATGAAGTTGGGTAGGTTCTGTAGTTATGTATTGCTTCGTCTCTTCTTATGATTTTCTTCCCCTGCTTCTGGGGGGTTATCTTGAGTCTTGCGTCTTCAAATTCCTTCTCTAGTTCTTTCCCCTCGTGTAACCAGTCTAGGAATACCGCTAGGGCAGATACTTCGCTGTGGGGTTGGCTGGTTACTGCTACGTTGTAGTCGGCTAGGTGGAATATCTCGTTCTCAACCTTTGGGCCGCCTACTATAATTAGGAGCTCCTGCTCCTTGTTTATCCTACGTATCTCCCCTATAACCTGCTTTAGGGGAAGGCCGTACATAGTTAGGTGAATAATCACGGCTTTCCTTTTCTTAAACTCATGAATTACATGTAT
>DQVM01000140.1 GCA_015661775.1 Candidatus Caldarchaeum subterraneum
AAGCTGTTTAAGGTCTTTGAGTTCAAGGACTTCAACAAGGCCTTCGGCTTCATGGCTAGGGTTGCGCTGGAGGCTGAGAGGCTGCAGCACCACCCTGAGTGGTTCAACGTCTACAACAGGGTGGAGATAAGCCTAACCACACATGACCTAGGCGGGATAAGCACCTACGACTTTAAGCTGGCCAGGAGGATAGAGGAGATAGCTAACGATTAACCACCCTAACCTCATCCCCAACACGTATAAAACCTCTACCAGCTACTGAGCAGTTAACCCCCAGCATCCCCTCATTAAACTCCTCAACAAACTTTAGGATATTCTTGTTCTCAGGTATATCCGGGGGCTGAGCTAGCGTAGTAAAGAAACAGCGCCTACACCTCTTTCTTACGGAAAGCATGACACCATCACCTATCATTAAAGTAGCACCAACCCACCTGTCCTCAACCAAGCCACCCCTAGCCTCAACCAAGATATTAGGCCTGAACCTCCTATAGGTGAAGTCCTGACCAGTTTTACTACGCATATACTCCAGCGTTGCTGTGGTTATGAGGTGTATTGGATGTGAGTCGTGGAAGGGGGTTTGAAGGCTCTTAACCAAGCTAACCCCCATGCCCAGCTCCCTGCTCAACAACCCGTTTATACCCGGGTTATCTGTCCTTATCTCCTCCCCTGATGGTGTTTTTATAACCGCAGGCGGTATATACCCTTCTTCAGGTTCTTCAACATACCTGGCCCTGAACCTGATTAGCTTAGCGTATTTTACACGGTTCTTAACACGGCCTATCGCCTCGTCATCAAACTCAACGGCATAGGCCCTATCCCCTATGATTCCATTCTCCCCCACGTAGGCCCTCTGAAGCCCCTCCCCCAGCATGGTCTTGACAGGGTACCTGAAAACACCCACCACACGGCCTACAATATCAGACAGCCCAAACCACCCAGCCCAAACCCTTCAAACTAGAAAAATAAACAGCTGTTGAAGATATTAACGTTGCCTCCGTAACACACCCCTGTTCAAATAAACTGAATAGCCAAGAAGATTGACTCGGAAACCTGTATCCAAAGCAGGAAGCCCTGCGGAAAGACTATACCTAGACGTATAGCAGAAACTACTCACAGCGAGAGCACTCTGAAAACCATGCATAGATTAAGCTAAGTAAATATACCGCAGACCATCGCTTATAACACGGTGATGGACCCTAACGCATCCATAGGTTGGGTAAGCCTTACGGTCTCTGATTTAGAAGAGGCGCTGAGCTTTTACACCGGGATTCTTGGAATGGATAAGATATCTAACACAGAGAACGGCTGCGTAGTTCTAGGAGTCACCAGAACTCCTTTAATTATCTTGAGAGAGCAGAGGGGGGCAACGCCTAAACCACCCAACACAAGGGGGCTATACCACTACGCAATCCTACTCCCAAACAGGCGAAACCTAGCAGACATGTTTACAAGGCTGTATAATATGTGGAAGCTTGACGGCGGTGCAGACCATTTAGTAAGCGAGGCCCTATACCTCCGGGACCCAGACGGCCATGGAGTAGAGATATACACAGACAAGCCGAGGGGTATGTGGAGACGTTCAAGGTCTGGGGAGATAAGCATGGCCACTCTACCCCTAAACCTTGATAACCTCCTCAAGGAACTACAAAGAGAGGAAACAGGGAAAAACCTCAACAGTAGATGGCGACTACCAACAGGCACCAGGATAGGGCATATCCATCTACATGTATCCAATCTTAAGAAGGCTGAGGAATTCTACCATAAGATACTTGGATTCGACATAACTACACGAAGCTACCCAGGGGCGTTATTCATGTCAGCGGGAGGATACCACCACCATATAGGAGTAAACGTATGGGCGGGGGAAGATGCTCCACCTACACCAAGCGAATCAGTCCAGCTGGTAAGCTTCGCAATAAAACTAACAGACAGAGATAACCTAAATAAAATAACAAAACGCTTAGAGGAAAAGAGGATAAAGTTTAACGAGGGGTTGATAAACAAGATAACCGGATATAGAGGGGTTTCGGTCAAAGACTTTGATGGAAATAATGTAGAGTTAATCATCGTGGAAGATGATAAAAATCTACAGTGAGAGTTTATGGATATGCTTAGAGAAATTGGGATTATGGTTAAGCCTACGTTAGGTAAGGTTCTTCTCTTCATTATGTTTGCGTTTCTTTGGATAGCGGGGGTTATACAGACTTATGCGTTTATCGACGACGTCCCAGGCCTTGAGAAACCTCCTCTCTATGACTATCTAAGGCCGTTTAGTTTCTGGTTCTCTTGGCTGGTTTTCTCAGCTCCTTTCTACCTGCTCTCCACCCTGCTCTGCACCCCAGTTGATTTCTGCTCCGCAATCCTTTCAAGCTTCCCCGACATGGGTGCTGTGAAGTTCCCACTAGCAGGCGTCATTTACTCATACGCAGCAGCGTCATTCACAGCATACACGTGGAGAACCCATATAACAACGCCTAGGAAGAAGAGACAAACCCTACTGACAGCCTTAATACCAACAATAATACTCAACGGAACTATGTTCTTTATCCTATTAATAGAGCCTAACAGGATACTCTTCGTACTATCATCCTACCTCACCATGTATCTCGTTATGTTATTCTACGTCATATCAATCTACGGGGCGTATAAAATAATAAGGAATGTCATAAACAGAGGCGTAGGGCCTTTGCGTAAACACCGTAATAGCCTTAACGTAGCATAAAACGATGGGTTAGGTTGTATTAACTAATGCGTGATGAGAAAGAATGTTTATAAGCTAATCTTAAGGAGGGACGGAATATGAA
>DQVM01000058.1 GCA_015661775.1 Candidatus Caldarchaeum subterraneum
AGCTGCACATACTCTGGAAGAACTCCCCCTCATACGCCACCTTAACCCCCGTTATGCCTGAATCCCCTTCCAGAGTTTTGGTGATGTTTCTTACCTCTTCTCCCCCCTCCGTCCTGGGGTCCAGCGTATCGGGGCCGGTTATAGCACCGTATACCGCAGCTGCATCCCATACTGATTTCGCCATTATGCCAACGTGGTCTAACGTCCAGCTTAGAGGCTTAACCCCATGTAAGCTTACCCGGCCGTATGTTGGCTTAAAACCAACTACGCCGCATAGAGCGGCAGGGACTCTTACAGAGCCGCCGCTGTCCGTTCCTATTGCGGAGACGCATAGGGAGGCTGCTACCGCAGCCGCTGAGCCGCTGCTGGATCCGCCTGTAACTCTACTGGGATCCCAGGGGTTGAGGGGTGTTCCGTAGAATGGGTTGGCGCCTGTTATTCCGAAGGCGTATTCTGACATGTTGTTCTTCCCCATTAGTATAGCGCCTGCTCTGGTTAGGTGTTTTACTATGGTAGCGTCGTAGCTGGGTATGTTGTCTTCCTCCATCTTAGAGCCTGATGTGGTTCTAATTCCTCTAGTCATTATGTTATCTTTCAGGCTGATAGGGGCTGCGAGCAGGGGGTAATCGTCAACACGCCTCTTTCTGATTATCTTCCTCTCTATTTCCCTAGCCCTGTTTAAGGCTTCCCTCTCCGTTACCGTTATGAAAGACCTAAGCTTAGGCTCTATTCTACGTATCCTCTCTAAGAAAGATTCAACAAGCTCTGTAGGCGATATCTCACCCGACTTTACCTTATCTACCGACTCCCGCAGCGTTAGGAAGGCCAGGCTCTCATCTATATTCATCTTCTGCCCGTCTCTCCTTTATCTGGGTTAGCAGATGCTCTGGTTTTATCGGTATCGTGTCTATCTTTACCCCATATTCCTTCAGCGCGTTAGCCACCGCGTTTGCTATGGCTGCCGGAGCCCCTATAACCCCCGTCTCCCCCACACCTTTAGCCCCTAGAGGGTTAACGTCTGTTCTGGATTCTACGTGGTCTATAGAGTATTTAGGAGCCTCAGCCGCTGAGGGGATTAGATAATCCATTAGGGTTGATGTTACTAGGTTGCCGTCTTCATCATAGCGTATCTCCTCCAGCACAGCCTGTCCCATCCCCTGGCATAAGGCCCCTATAGCCTGCTGCTCCACATTCTTAAAATCTACAACCCTTCCGCAGTCGTGTACGAAGACAAGGTGCTTAACCTTTATAGCTCCTGTCTCTATATCTACGGAGACTAGGGCGGCTATACACCCGTATGAGAAGGCTATACCCGGTGGGTCGAAGACAGACGTCTCCTCAAATCCCGGCTTTAGGCCATCTAGGTTTACACGCGCCAAGTGCGTGGCTTCCGCTATTGTTTTTAGACTTATACACTTCTCTGGGTTATCTTTTACGTATATCCTGTCGGCGTTCTCGTATATTATATCCTCTGCCCTGGCCTCAAGTATGGCTGACGCTATCTTGATTATCCTGTCTTTGATCTTCTTAGCGGCTTCAACAGCTGCGCTTCCGCCTAGTATTAGGCTTCTGCTCCCGAACGCTCCTCCTCCGTACTGGGCTAAAGCGGTGTCTCCGTAGATTATCTTTACCCTTTTAGGGGGTATCTTCAGCTCCTCGGCAACCAGCTTGGCTATTGTATCTGTAGTTCCCTGACCCAGCTCCTGAACCCCCGTCAAGACTGTTACCGTCCCCGACCTGTCTATCCTTATTGAGGCGTACTCCCATCCGCCCTGCAGTATCCCTAAGGAGCTCAGCTTAGAAGTAGCCCCAAGGCCCGTTACCTCTACGAAGCATGCGAAACCTACTCCAACCCTCTCCCCAGGTTTTTCTCCTCCCACGTATCTGGAGATTATCTTAGAAGCTTTCTCAAGCCCCTCCAAGTATGCCCCGCTGTCGTAAACGGAGCCGGATGGCGTGGTGTATGGAAATTCATCTTGTTTTATCAGATTTTTCCTTCTCACCTCAACCGGGTCCATCCCCAGTTTATAAGCTCCTTCATCTATGCACCTGTCCAGCATGTATGTTATCTCCGTCATGACAGGCCCTCTGTAGGGGAAGGTGGGCATGGTGTTGGTGAAGATGCTCAGCAGCTCTACGTGTATGTTTCTAATCCTGTAAGGGCCTGTTATGACTTGTGAAGCCAGCATAAGCGGCCGGGGGCCGTGGAACTTATAGTAAGCCCCTGCGTTGAAGCATACCCTAGCCTTCATCCCCTTTATCTCGCCATCTCTACTGAACGCCATCTCAACGTACTGGACCTGATCCCTGTCGTGGAGGGTTGCAGCTAGGTTTTCCCTACGTTCCTCCACCCATTTGACAGGCCTTCCCAGCTTAAGCGAGGCGTAGCACGCTATTATCTCCTCAGGGTATATGTTGTGCTTACCTCCAAACCCTCCGCCCACGTCAGGTACTATAACCCTAACCCTACTCTCAGGTAGTTTAAGCATATCAGCGGCCACATAACGGAGCAGGTAGGGCATTTGGGTGGATGACCAAAGCGTTAACCAATCCTCGTATTTATCGTAGTAGGCTATAACCCCACGTGGTTCTATAGATACGGGGGCAGCCCTGCCGAATCTGAAGCGTTCCCGTGTTATTAAGTCAGCTTCTTGGAAGGCCTTCTCCACATCACCTCCGCTTACCACACGCCGTAAACCCACGTTAGTTCCGAACTCCTCATGCAGTATTGGGGCGTTGTCGTCCAACGCTTTCTCAGGGTCTACTACGGCTTCTAAGGGTGTGTAGTCTATTTCTATCTCCTCCAGCAGGTCCACCAGCCTATACCTGTCGTCGCAGACCAGCGCTACCACAGGCTCCCCCACGTACCTGACCTTATCAAGTGCTAGGAGCGGGTGGTTGGCTGGTTTCATACCTTCAACTACCCATATGCTAGGTAGGCGTAGATTCAACTCACGCCCCGTTATCACCAGCTTAACGTGCCGGTTATTTACAACATGTTCTGGGATTTTGATTTGATTTACTTTAGCGTGGGCGTATGGGCTTCTGACAAACCCTAGGTAAAGCATCCTATCCATCCGGATGTCATCTAAGTAAGTTCCCCTGCCTTTACAGAACTTAACCAACCTACTATACATAATGCTAGTTCTTCAGCAAAGATTGCTGTTATAAATTTATATAAGCAAGGCAGTGGAATAACATCTACTCAACCGGCTCAAGCAAGGCCATCCGTTGAATAGTACCAGCAGCCTAGGCCTAGGCGGCAGACGAAATAACGTTTAAGAATAAGCCCATCCGCTGAAGATGTAGGTGCTGTAAGAAATGGAGTACATCTACGCCGCCCTACTGCTTCATAAAGCAGGCCAGCAGATAAGCGAGGACAACCTCAAGAAAGTTTTATCAGCAGCCGGCCTAACCCCAGACGACTCCAGGGTTAAGTCAGTCGTAGCAGCCCTAAGCGAAATAAACATAGATGAAGCCATCAAACAGGCGGTAGCAGCCCCGGCCGTGGCGGTTGCACCGGCCCCAGCGGCTCCAGCCGAGCAGGAAGCCCCTGCTAAGGAGGAGAAGAAAGAGGAGAAGAAGGAAGAGGAGGAGAAGGAGGAGGCGTTATCAGGGCTCAGTGCGTTATTCGGCTAATTAAATAGAAAACCCTATTTTTATCAGGGTAGCTTCTACAGAGTGGTTAGTTTAACTTATTTCTCGCTGTTTTTGTTGTGTATTATTTTGACGATAAGTTTTTATATTAGTATTATTTAGATAAATTCTACGAAATATTTTAATAAAATGTAGTTCATATTTCAGTAGTATGCGTAAAAGACGGTCTTTAAACTGTGAGAAGCGCCTGAACCGTGTTGGATTACCTACGCTCCTGAGGATCTTCTGCTTTCTATCCCTATATGTTGTGGTTTTGTTTAACTTTCTGGACTCTATAGGGCTTCATCAGGTCTTTGACGGCTTGCGTTATATCTTGGTCTTTGTGCTGCTCTTCCTGCCTTTTTTAGGCTACTTCAGCGGGGGCGTTAGGGATTTGGGTTGGGAGGTGGTGGTTGCTTCTATCCTCTTTATGACCCTGGTTTATAACCTTCTTGAGGGGGTTTGGATGTTGTTGAGAGGGGGTTCTTATTCAGAGCTCCTGTGGTATGGTTTTTCTGATGAGATACTGCTCGTGATTAACCTACCCTTCTTCAGAATCCCCGTCTATGCGTGGGTTATGAGTTTATCCTTCTGGTTTAGGGCTGGTCTTATCATCTTTCTCATCTTGAGGGTATTGGCTGGCCGTGGGTTTTCCTACTCTACTGAAGGCTCTAGATAGCTTATGGGCGTAGGGCGTCTTAACTATCGTATACACTACTATGATTGCTGAGATAGCCGATAGCAGGGTGGTTATTGTTATATAATCAGGTTCCAGGGCGTACTCTGCTATCACCACGATAGGCTCTGTTACCTCTCTTATGTCTAGGACCTTCTCATCCCCGTATCCCCTCCATCCCTTGAAGTTAAAGTTGGCCAGCAGATACGTGGTTGATTCCCTTGGAGGGGTTAATCTTATGCCTTCCCCAGCCTCTACCCATATCGTCCTGGTTCCCATAGGGGAGATGACAGTTACTAGATACTCCCTAACATACTCGGCCACAGCTATAGTGGGCTCGTCAACCTTTACAGTTGCGAATAGGTCTCTATTCTCCACCCCGTTAATACTCCATGCCTTGAACCTTAACCTTGTACTCTCACCAACTACGATGAACGAGTCTGCTTTTATTGTTGTTATTGCGCCGCATGGGTGCCACTGTTCTAGAGTCTGGTCTGGGAGAATTATGGATAGACGGCATTCCCTTGCGTACTCGGCTTTTACCACAGCGGGTCTTGACATTGTTATGGATACTATGTTGCATTCTGGTGAGATGCATGATAGTATGTTTGGTGATAGTGGGGTGAATCTGCTGAATCTCATCCTCTCCCCCTCGGATACCTCAACGACGGTTGATGCGTATACTATAGCCTGCTCCCCCTCCTTATACCATCCACCTCCTATAATCCCTAAATCACCTAGGGTTTCCAGCTTGTACTGCCTCTCCCATAAGGCTTCAACAACCAGCGGTGATACGACGTTTATATACACCTCAGGCGAGGGCGATACTACACCCCCGGCCCATCCTTTGAATACCATCCTCTCCCCTTCATCTACGTGTAGTATGGTCTTTTCAACCCATATTCTAACGGTCTCTCCGACGAAGTACCACCCGCTTCCGTTGCCCTTTATAACATCCACCCTAACCTGCCTCTTGTATATTGCTACCGCATCCTGTCCTGCGGATATTTTCCTGGGATTATCCATGACGCCGTCGCTCCAGGACCAGAAGACGTACCTCTCCCCCGGCGAGGTATATACTACCTCCTCTGCCCTCACTTCTACTTCGCTGGCTTGGATTACCGCAGGCTGGCGGCTTGGGTGGATTATCTCATTTCCCACCCACATTACAGCTACTCTAGGGATGCTATCCACCAGTATAGTTTCATCCTGCTCCCCGTTGGCTTGGGGTGCTCCGGCTAGTATGATGAATAGCAGGAGTGAAGCCGCTAGTATGCTACGTAAGTAGCGATATAAGTGTAGGGAGTTCATTCAGCAACCACCTAACCGCTATTATCATGTTTGTTATTAGGAGTAGTAGGTAAGATGCTTGAAGAATGTTCCTCTCTAACCGGGTTATATTCCTGAGTGATGTTAGCTTATATATTGTGTATAGGGCGGTTAGGTTGATGGCGGGGCTTAGGGGTGTGGGGAATAGCCTGCCGGGGAATCCGCTGGGGCCTGCTATAATAGATGCTAGAAGCCCTGCTATCAGCAGGGGTTTGTCGTCTGAGAGCCTCTCCCGCCCTCCCCCTATCAAGAAGATAGCCAGCATAGCTAGAACTATGGGGTTTCTAATGATTATTGAGGCTATCCCTAGGAAGGGGATTACAAGAACCACGCTCCCCCTGAGCCTGTTCTTCTCAACAGGATCATCTGCCGCTGGGTTCCTATCACCCTTGAATACCAGCCTCCCCTCATCATCCTCATGCAAAAACCTATGAACAATTACATTTCCTTCTTCATCGGTGTATGCCCCCACCTCACCCGGCTGCGGTTTCTGAAGATTATTGATGAAGACTAGGCTTAACCGGGGTATGCTGGGCTCCATGCTGGAGGAGGCTATCACGTAGACGCTTACTATGCCGAATACGAAGGGGAAGGCGAGGATAACGAGGAGGGGTATGATAAACCTCCACATCTCAAAACACCCTGTTAACCGAGACGGCTATGTTAACTGTACTAGCTGAGACTGTTCCGCTTAAAGTAACGTATATAACGTTAGCTCCCGGAGATACCGTTGCTGTAGCCACCCCCGACACCCCGTTGACATTAACCACAACCCTGGCCGTTCCACTATACTGCGAAATAAATACAACCCGTACTCTACTATTAGAGACGAGCCGAGCTTCCCTGATATAACCTCCTCGTGAAACGCCTGAATCGCCTGCACCGGCCTCGCCAACCTGCTGGATAAAAAGAACGGTAGATAACGCTGCTCCGGCCAAAGCAAACAACAGAATCAAAAACAACATAGCCCTCATATTATTATCACCAAGCAGGCGGGGATTACCCAGGTTCTATATCCACGATTTTGCAAGTAACAGACGCCTGCACTTCGGCTACGCTGGACGGGCTTGGGTTGGGCGATATAGGGACTGTAACTGATGAAGGAGAGGGGAAGATGCTTACTACGCTACCTGAGGCTATTTGGTTACCGTTGTCATCAAGCAGCTGGACTGATGCTTCTAAATCCTCAACGCCGGCGCAGTAATAGTATACCGTAACGCTTGATACTGGGTCCCCGTTTAATCTAATTCCACGTGCAGATACTGATTGGGTGGTGCAGAAACCTATAAAAACTATACATAACTCAACGCTGATTGTCTCTTTTATTCCTTGGGTTTGCCCCGCTGTTACTGTTATTGGTGCTGAGTATGCTATCATTATTGTTGCGGTTGTTAAGGCTATTACTATTCCTAATGCTGCTATGTATCTTAGTTTCATTATATTCTCACCATGTAAACCTCCACTCTGTTTATTCTCCTTACGCTGGGTAGTGGTGGGTTTAGCGTTATAGTTGCTGAGGATGCTCCAGCCGTTACTGTTTCCTCACCCACGCTGGTTCCCCCCGAGTGGATTACCTCAACCCTAACCCTGAAGCTCCCGGAGGTTGCCTGCCAGTTCAAGAAGCTCAGCTTAACTTTATCGACGGTTAGAGGATTGCTGGCTGGGGATAGGAAACTTACCTTAACATCAGCAGGTTTGTTAACCACATCCTCCCCAGCCGCTGCAGCGGCTACATCAGTAACGGTTAGGATTAGCGAGTATGCAGATGATATTAACGTTGAGAGAAAAAATAGAAGAATGATAAATTGCCGTAGTCTATGGGTATGTTGCATGGCTATGCTATACGCCGGTCTGCACTATGTAAACCCTCACCGCACTAAAGGCTTGAATGCCTGAAAATCCTAAAGGAGTGTTTAGCGTTATCGTGTATGTAGCTGTTCCGGTTGGGTTGGTTACTGTAGTCTCTCCGGAAGCCAATACGTTAGAGGCCGAGTCTAAAGCCTCAACCCTTATAGTATAGGTTCCACTCGAGAC
>DQVM01000088.1 GCA_015661775.1 Candidatus Caldarchaeum subterraneum
GGATGATGGATATAGTGGCTGGGAGGCTTGGCCTAGATAAGGCTGAGATAAGGTTCAGAAACTTCATAAAACCAGAACAAATGCCATACACAACACCCGTAGGCTCTGTCTATGATGGGGGAAACTACCCTGAGGCCTTGCGTAAGGCTATGGAGCTCGTGGAATATAACAAGGTAAGGAAAAACATGAGAGAAGACAAAGAAGTCATAGGAGTTGGCCTCGCATGCGTGGTTGAAGGCGGAGCTACCAACTTTGGATTCGCAAGACTATGGGGGCTTGAAGGAGATTACTCTAGGGGTTACGCAAGCGCAGCTGAATCTGCGTTAGTCAAAATGCTGCCTGACGCAAGCGTTGTAGTTGCTATGGGTACAGTCCCTCAGGGACAGGGGCATGAAACAACAGCAGCTCAGATAGTGGCCGATATACTGGGTATAGATGTTAACTCCATCAAAGTGATGACTGGTTTCGACTCGTTATACCATCCATACAGCGGCTTAGGCTCAGGCACTTACGCCAGCAGATTCTCCCAGATAGGGGTTGGTGCTTTAGTAGGTGCTGCTGGTAAGCTTAGAGAGAAGATTCTCAGAATAGCTGCATATCGTCTTGAAGCGAAGCCTGAAGACTTGGAGATAGCTGAGGGTGTTGTTAGGCATAAAGAAAACCCGGAGCACTACGTAACTATACGGGAGATAGCTAGAATAGCCCATAACATGGCTGGTTTCCTCCCCTCCGGCGAGGAGGCTGGCCTTGAAGAGGTTCATACATACCACTTCCCCTACAGCGGTTCTGTAGGAGATGATCTTAGAGGTAACCTATGCTCCTCCTATGCAAACCTAGCGGGAGCTGCTGTAGTCTCTGTTGATACTGAGACAGGCGTTATCAAGGTAAGGAGGCTCGCTATAATCCACGACGCTGGGAGGGTTGTTAATCCGCTTATAGTGGAGGGGCAGGTGCATGGCGCAGCTGCGCATGGTTTGGCAGGCTCTTTATACGAAGCCTTCATCTACGACGAAAACGGCCAGCTTCTCACTAGTAGTTTCATGGATTACTTGGCTATAACAGCTTTGGAGATGCCTAAACTAGAGCTGGAGCATATGGAGACGCCTTCACCTTTCACACCGCTTGGTGCGAAAGGATGTGGAGAAGGAGCTACGATACTACTCCCTGCTCTGATAGCCAACGCTGTTGAGGATGCCCTATCAGAATTCAACGCCATCATCAGAAGCTCCTACATAACACCAGAGATGGTCTGGCGTATAATCAAAAGAGCCAAGGAGTAAAGCTATTTTTAATCTAGAAATTTAGCGGCTTTATCCGCTATAGCTCTCGCCATCTCCGACATCTTGGCACTTCCTCCCAAGTCATATGTTACTGTCTTCCTCTCAGCTATCACCTCCTCCGTAGCCCTGAATATCGCCTGAGCCTCTTTCTTAAACCCTAGATAATCCAGCATCCAAGCACCAGATAATATAGTGGCGGTTGGATTCACCTTATCCTGACCCTTATACTTGGGGGCGCTTCCATGAGCAGGTTCGAACATAGCATATCTATCCCCTATATTGGCTGAGTAAATCAATCCAATATTTCCAATAAGACCTGAAGCAAGTTCTGAGATAATGTCCATGTAGAGGTTGGTGCTGAGTAAAACTGTATGGTTAAACCTGTCTGGGTTCTTTACAAGCTGCTGCGCCATGTTATCTATATAGTATTCGTCGTAGGTTATGCTGGGGAATTCTTTGGCTGTCTCCTCAACGCCTTTGATGAACATGCTGTCGGTAACCTTAAGTATGTTACGCTTTGTTATCACGACAACCTTATTCCACCCCCTCTCTAACGCTGTTCTGAAGGCCCACCTAGCTATACGCTCCGAACACTTGTAGGAGATTTTCCTTATTGCACACGCTATGTCCCTCTCCACATAATATTCAATCCCCGAGTAAAGCCCTTCTGTCGCTTCCCTTATGCACATGAAGTCAAATGGTCCGAAGATTTTGGCTAATGGGCTTTCAGCTCCTCGGTAGGTTTTTACGGGTCTTATGTTTGCGTATAGGTCCATGGCCTGGCGTATTGATACTGCTACGCTCTTAGGAGCTTCTGGGATTGGCGGCGTGGTGGTAGGTGCTTTGAAGCAGGCGTCTGAGCTCCTGATAATATTCCATGTTTCTTCTGGGATTAGCGAGTTCCCCCCATGTTTCTCCCACCACTCAGCGCCTGCGTCGCAGGGTATTAACTCAATATCAGGGTGAACGGCCTCTATCACGGTTATGAGAGCATTAGTAAGCTCAGGGCCTGTTCCATCCCCCTTGATAAGAGCTACCTTTTTCCTCGCCAAAGCTCCTCAAAGGCATAGCCGAAGTAAGGTAGTAATAAACATGAAGAGATTCTATTCAGCGTCTCTAGCAACTTCGCCACCGCAGAAGGGGCATGACCTCCTAAAGGTTTTAAATTTTCTTCCACACCTCCTGCAGCGTATAACCCATCTAACCGTTTTCCTAATCTTAGGATGCCTAACCCCAGCCACCCTTATACCAAGCCTCAGAGCCACGTTCTGGACGCTGTAGTCGTCGGTTGCTATCTTAACCTCATACCCTCTAGACATAAACTCGTATGCTAAGGCTAGAACCTCAACATCAGCATCCGATAAGAAGAGCAGATCCCCAGTCTCCCCAGCTGATTCCCTAATTTTACCAACAGCATCCCCCGAGGGTTGAAGGACCTCAAGAACACCCGCCTCTACTGCTGCTTCAACACGCTCAGGGGAGAGGTTACCGTATCTAACTTCTTCAACAACAAGACGGGAAGTTACTAGTCTATCGGATAAACTCTCAAGCTGCATCGATAATAAAGCAGCGGTATCCAATACAACCACGCTTCTTCTCACAACCATAAAATAACCTGATTTAAGGTAAGAAAAGATGAAGGAAAAAGGTTATGTTACTCTCCCCTAAACTGGGGTTCCCGTTTTTCGTAGAACCTCGCTTTTATTCCTTCCTTCAAGTCGTTGGTGTAGAACATTAGTACTGATTCTTTCAGCTGGTATTCCATTCCCTCGTCTATGGGCATTTCACCTCCTAGATTTACGCAGGCCTTAGTTGCACCTACGGCCAGAGGAGCGTTCTTTGTTATCTTCCTGACCAGGTTTAGGGTTTCTTCCATTAGCTTTTCATGGGGCACAACTTTATTCACAAAACCTAGACGGTAAGCCTCTTCGGCGGATATCCACTCACCTGTGAAGAGCAGGTACTTGGCCCAGTATTTGCTCAGGAATCTGGGTAGCCTGACTGTTATCCCGGCTCCGGGGCTTACGCCTATAGTAACCTCGGGAAGCCCGAACTTGGCCTTCTCGCTGGCTATAACCAAGTCCACAGCTTGTATTGTTTCTATGTTGCAATACCCGTTGACCGCCGCTATTATGGGTTTCCGTAGCTTCTCCATAAAACGCCATACGTCAAGGTTGAAGCGGTTGAATTTCTCTATCTCGCTTATCTTACCTGCCTCCACGTTGGCTAGGAACTCCTTTGCATCACCCCCTGAGCAGAAGGCCTTATCACCAGCACCCGTTACTACTATACACCACACATCCTTATCATCGGCAGCTCTGTGTAGAGCATCGTTAAACTCAGTCAACATAGCTACACTCATAGCGTTCCTAGCCTCAGGCCTGTTGAAGGTTATGATAACTGCCTTATCCTCACCCCTCTTCTCATATAGTATATTCTTATATTCCATGGCGTGTAAAAATCAACAATAGTTACGTAATATATCTATCTCCTGAAGATTTTGTGAAAATAATTAAGTTTTGGCTGGCTTGAATTTTGGTAACGAAATCTCGGGTGTGCATTCTTCGAATGTTACCTCGACCTGCATACCTATCTTTACGTCATCTGGGTTTACTCCCACCACGTTGCTGTATAGTCTTACTCCTTCCTCCAGGTCTATCTCGGCCACTACGAATGGTATATCCTTCTGAAACTCTGGGGAGTTTCCTATAACCTGCCTCGCTATAGTGAAGGAATATACCCTGCCTTTACCGCTTACCTTAATCCACTCCATCTCCCTAGATGCGCAGTTAACACATGAATGCCGGGGGTACCACTGCATGTGGCTGCATTTCTTACATTTCTGGATAACTAGCTCTCCCCGCTTGCTCGCCTCCCATAGGGGTTTGGTTAGGTCGGTTATCTCAGGTAGGGGTTTAGCGTAGCCCGTCATACTCACTCACCCCCGAGGATTATCGCATAGTTGTGTATGAATGTTCCTCCGAAGGCTAGTCCGCCTAGCGCCGTTACTAAGCCTATGTTAGCATCTTTAACCTGCCTCTCACCAGCTTCGCCGCGTATCTGCCTAACCGCCTCTACTATATGGAGAAAACCTCCGGCCATTCCTGCCTGGCCTGCTGAAAGCTGGCCACCGCTGGTGTTTACCGGTAGGTCGCCTCTATGGGATATGTCTGTTTGCTCTATGAATCTTCCCCCTTCACCTTTGCTGCAGAATCCGGCTTCCTCCAGCTGCATAAGAACAGCTACTGTATAGTCATCGTAGGGTTGGAAGAACTTCATATCGCTGGGCCTCTTCCCAGCCATCTTATACGCCTGCTCAGCGGCTATCTTTATCCCTGTTGTTGTTATGTCCTTCAGCTGGTTTTCCGCCTCAGGGTTGTGCCACTCGCCGAATCCAAGTATAGAAACCGGCTTGTCGGTTATCTCCTTGGCTCTATCCCTCCGTGATAGGAGGAGGGCGAAGCCTCCGTTAACCCATATACAGATGTCCAGAAGCCGTAGGGGGTCTGAGATTAACCTGGAGTTTAGGTATTCCTCCATAGTGAGGGGTTTTTTAAGGTATGCGTTGGGGTTTAACGATGCATGCTGCCTTTGGGTTATTGAAATCTTACCGAAGTGCTCTGGCTTTGCGTTATGTTGGTGCATGTAACGCCGCATAACCATGGCTATCATGCTATTAGGCCCCATGGTTCCGAAGGGCTTCATGTAATCCTCCTCGTAGCGCCATGTCCTTGAGCCGGGTGCAGTTATAGATAAGGGTGCGTCAGCCCCTATAAGGAGGAAATGCTCAACAAACCCTGCGTGGATTGCGAACGCTCCTTGAACTAGGAGTGCAGCTGCATTAGCCCCGCCGTGGTCGGCTCTAACCAAGAACTTGGGCTCTAGGCCTAGGTTCTGAACAACCTCCGCCGACCATATCTCGCTATGCGGCCACTCGGAGCCTATAACCCCGACTCCCTGGCCTTTGAGGTCTTTCTTCTCCAAGCCTGTATTCTGGAGCAGTAGCTCAAGAGCCCATGCATAATACTCCTCAGCAGTTAACCTTGGCTCGCCTTTATCCACCCTAGCTCTAGAGAATGGGGTTTCAGAATACCCTGATATGACTACATCCTTCACAGCTTAACACCTTAGTTTGTTTTATTTTTGTTTATTTCCTGTGGAGTAGCTTGTAGATATCTTCTGGTGTTATGTGGGAGCTGGTTATCTCGACGCCTAGGTGGGATAGCGCATCCTCTATTGCGTTTACTAGGGCTGGTATGGGTGTGCCGCATCCCTCGCCTACTCCCTTAGTTCCGAGAGGGCAGGATGTTGAGGGTATCTCGAAGTGCTCCACCTTGAAGCTGGGGGTGTCGTATGCGGTTGGGGCTAGGTAGTCCATGAATCCGCCTGTAAGAAGCTGGCCGTTTCCATCGTATACGAAGGACTCGTATAGTACTGCAGCTAGGCCGTGTAGAGCTGCTCCGTGTACCTGCCCCTCAACCACCTTAGGGTTGATTACACGGCCGCAGTCATCTACTATGACGTAGTCAAGTATCTTAACCTGGCCTGTCTCCGGGTCTATCTCAACCACTATGCCGTGTGTCTGGTAGGAGTAGGTCATGGTTAGGTTGCCGTACTTCTTCTCATCAGGGGGCTGGAAAGATGGGCTATACACGCTTATAGCATATAATCCCCCTTCCTCATCTTCAGGCAACTCGTAGGGGTTTGAATAGGCTGTCCTAGCTATCCTCCTGTACGATACGCTACGCTCAGGCGCGTCTTTTACATAAGCCTTTTCTCCTTCCAGCTCTATGTCCTCAGGCCTTACCTCAAGTATCTTGGCAGCTATCTTCTTTATCTTCTCCCTTATCTTCACAGCAGCGTTATGCACAGCTACCATTCCTGTTCCTGCGAACCTGCTGGCGTATGTGCCTGAGTGCCATGTGTATGGATGTGAGTCAGAGTCGAATCCAGGAGCTACTGTTATGTTATCGGGGTTCATCTTCAGCACATCAGCTACTATCTGAGCTGATACCGTCTCGTGGCTCTGGCCTTGGGGGACTGAGCCTAGCTTGACAATAACCTTACCATCAGCAGTCATTACTACCTCAGCAGCCTCGCTGGTTCCTACGTTAGGTAGCTTAGGGTTCAGCATCCTAACTTGCCCGAAATTGGCTGTTCCAGAGTCCAACGTAGTAGCTATACCTATACCTATCAACCTACCTTGGCTTCTATACTCCCCCTGCCTCCGCCTCCAATCCCAGTAATTCAACAACTCCATAACCTTCCTAACAGCACCTATGTAATCTCCATCGTCATAGACACAGCCGTTCAGAGTAACATACGGCTGCTCCTCCCTCCTAACGTAGTTAATCTCACGAATCTCAACGGGGTCTTTACCAACTTCACGGGCTATTATGTCAAGAACCCGCTCTATCATGAACTGGTGAGGAGCTCTTGCAAACCCTCTATTAGGCCCTGCCGGGCATTTGTTGGTGAAGACAGCATACATGGTTTGTCTCAGGTGTTTGAACCTGCAGCACCCCGACGCTACTTGGGCCCACACAGTAAGTCCTGCGGGTTCGTGCCTGGCGTAAGCCCCTATGTCATCTATCGTCGTTGTCTTTATCCCAAGTAGAGTACCGTCATTCTTTATGGCCGCCTCTACGTCGAAAAGCCTATCAGCACCGTGGGAGCTGGCCATCATATGCTCCCTTCGAGTCTCAATCCACTTAACAGGCCGGCCTACAATTCTAGACAACGTAGCTATAAGAACCATGTAAGTATAGCTTAGTATCTTAACTCCGAATCCACCCCCTATATCCGGTGTTACTATCCTAACCTTATCCTGTGAAGTTCTAAGGGCCCGTAGCATGCTGGGCATTAGGAACATGGGCATCTGGTTGTTACAGTATATTGTGTAGTGGTCTAGGGCTTTGTCGTAGTGTGCTAGGACTGCGAAGGGCTCTAGGGGGGTGGAGCTGAAGCGGTGGAAGTGGAGCCTCGTCTTGATTATCTTATCCGCGTTATTTACTGCTTCGTCGTAGTCGCCGTAGTCGTATTCAACCTTAGCAGCCACGTTGCTCCCCACTTCCTCATGCAGTATAGGAGCCCCGTCCCTAAGGGCCTGCTCAGGGTCCACAACAGCTGGGAGAGGCTCATACTCCACCTCAATAAGCTCAGCAGCATCAGCAGCAGCATACCTGTCGGTAGCAACTACAGCGGCCACAGGCTCTCCCACGTACCTTACTTTATGAACAGCCATGCTGTAATCCCTAACGTTGGAGGCGGGTGGGACAGTAAGCTGAGGAAACGGGTCAGTATGCTCAGCAACCTCCCTCCCCGTGATAACAGCCAAAACACCCCTAGAACTGAGAGCCTTAGAAACATCCACATCCAATATCCTAGCATGGGGATAAGGGCTCCTAACCAAAGCAGCGTAAACAACACCAGGCAAGCTTACGTCCTCAACAAACCTGCCCAATCCCCTAACATGACGGAACCCCTCTTTAGTCTTCAAAGACCTACCTACCCAACCACACAAACCAACAACACCAGACAAGATGAAGAGCAGCTTATAATATAGAGGTTATAACGATGCATGGCATCATAGCGGAACCTTAAATATTAGGAAAGAATAGCAACCCTGAACTATAATTAATCACAAGCTCAAGGCGATAAGCCCGGAAGGGCAGGGTAGGGAAGTAATCATACCAGTAAGATTCCAGCCCTCTTATTCCCAACGGCCGGGGCAGCAGATAGGCCTCTTACATGGAGGGAGTGGAATATAGCTCTTAACGCCAGCTACGGCGAGTATGCTACAAAAATCATCATAAAAAGCACTATGAAGTTTAGGATAGCTACTAAGCTTCTCAGCCAAGAACCTCCACCACCCTAAGTGATTGTAAGCCCCTGGACATCTTGAATTCTTAGTAAAATTACAACTGCTACGTCGCAGGAGGGCCTAATAACATGGATATGAAACAAAATTCTTATGGTTATTTATAATATAATCGCTTAACCCCCACCATTAACTCAACCTCCCTAACTCGTTTATGGCCATTACTCTAGGCTCTATATCAAGAGAAGTTCTCATCTATATAATAAGATAGAATCTTATCATCTTTTTTTCTCCACCATTATAAGAACATCTTTAGTTCTTCCGGTAGATTCTCAAGGAGCCGAGAAACTACGTATCCCCACACCTCTGTTACGACGCATGGAGTTATCTATAACAGATGGGAATGACGGCTTTACTGCATGGAGCCTCTACTCCACCTAGCTATTCCTGCATCTCTGATGCTTCTTAGGGGAGGTAGGATGCGGTGGGCATTTTTGGCTGGGCTAGGAGGTACGTTGCCTGATTTTGACGTATTTTTCATGGTTCATAGGTCTGTAAGCCATTCCCTGTCAATAGCAGTTATACCGCTTATATCTGGTGTCATGCTCCGGAGAAGAGCTTACGCCTACGCTGCTCTCTCGGCTATAGCATTAGGGTGGATATCTCATGTAATGCTAGATTTCATCAGCGGGTTAACGCCGGTCATCTGGCCGTTATCAAACTACTATTACGGCCTAGTCTTCGACCTTGAGTTCCGTATGAGCAGTTCCCCGATAATAACGCTGGATGCCCAGCTGTTGGAGGAGGTATATGATTATGGATTGTTCAAGAGCTTTGAAGCTCCGATATTCACAGCTGAGGGTCTGGCGTTGTCAATAATATTAATCTTGATAGCCATCGCTGGAAGAAGGTAACGTAATTTTAATTAATATTAGCTGTATCAAGTTTCAATTAGTGGAGGTATTGGGCCGGCGGTTATCCGCTATAATTCGCGCTCTGACGATTTCCGCAGCTATAATTGGCTTAATAGCTTTTATCTCTACGCTGGCCTCCGTAGCTAGCCTAGCTTTAACCCTCAGTAGCATCAATATAGAGTCGTTCAGCGTTCAAAGGGTTTCTAGCGGTGTCTCCCTGCTAGCTGAGCTGGAGCTGAGGAACAGCGGAGTATTAGAGGTATCTATAGACTCAATAAGTGTGGAGGTGGTTGATTCACTAGGGGATAAGGTAGGCGGGGGAGAAGCTGACGGCGTTAAGGTTTCTCCCGGCTCTAAAGCTGTCTTAAACATACCTATAAACATACAGTTAAAGGAACTAAGTAAAGAGACTCTAGAGAATCTACTTTACAACGACCAGACGCTAAAGGCAATTATCCTATTCAAGTCCTCAGTTAAGCCTTTTATTAGGTTAGCTGTTGACGCTGAGCTACGTATAGACTGGGGAGCCCCTATCCATGGCCTGAAGATAGGCTCTCCAACGCCTTCGCTTCTCAACAATACGCACATGCTAGTCGAGATACCTCTTTCATTTAAGAACAGGAACTCGTATATAGGCATAGACGCGGTAGCGAATATAAGCATACTAGATGATAGGGGCTCAAGAATGGGGTATGGGGCTCTCCGTGTTAAAGCGGGTCCAAGCTCATCCTACTCTGATACAGCTAAGATTGTTGCTAAGCTGCCATCCCCTGCTGAGGGTCTCCTGCTCAACGACACGCTGCTCAGCTATAATGTGGTGCTGGAAATAGCCGACTCCTCAGGGCTTAAAACTACAATATCAAGGAAGATATCATACATGTGGGGTGCGCCTCTCAAAGGGTTTAAACTAGGAGAACCCACGTTTAAACCATACAACGATACACACCTAACCTTCTCTCTCCCGATAAGCTTCAAAAATAATAATGAACATATATCGCTTGATGGCTTGCTAAGGCTTGTTATGTATAACGCCTCGACGGGGGAGCTTGTTGGTTCTGGGGCTCTCAGTATCTACGTAGGGCCTGGGTCCTACTTCTCAGGAGAGGTGGTTGGGCTCGTCAAGATACCTGCACCGCTTGAAGAGCTTCTTCTCAAAGGCTCTAAGCTGAGGTATAGGATGGTGATAGAGGGTTTAACCAAGCCCCTCTCCTTCCGCCTTGAGAGAGAGGTGATCTACGAGCTGAGGCCCCTCATCAAGGGAATAAACGTAAGCTCTCCACATGCAAAGCCCTACAACCCCATCCACGTAGCTGTAGCTATACCAGTGAGCATAGGGAGCGGACCGTCGGAAATAACACCTAGAGGAATAGCCTATGTTGAGTTATATGAAATGGATGATAGGCAGCATCTTCAACCTAGAACTTAA
>DQVM01000023.1 GCA_015661775.1 Candidatus Caldarchaeum subterraneum
ACCGTTAAGAACATATCTAAAAGAGAAAGACATGCTAAATCTAGAATGGCATGTAATACACGGAATGTATACAATTGCCTCACATGTTAAGTCTATATTCTCAGCAGGGAAGTTCTCACTCCTAATACAACAACCCATGAAGACGTTCATAAAACACGAAAACACTCCAAACGGGTTTATCGATGCTAGGATTTTGCTAACTTTCAACGACCCCGAGTATATTTCATTTCTCCACAGCCTTGGAAATGTAAAAGTTAAGGTCTTACCTAGTGACCCTAAGATAGAATTAATCTTATCTAATAGAGAAGCGATGATATTTTTCGCAGATATACTGGGTAAGATTAACCACGAGTATGCCATTTATGTAGAAGATAAAACAGGTAGCAACCTACTAGCCGTTATCAACAGAATATTCAACCATCTATGGCAGAACGCTAAATATGCATTTTAAACTCAGGAGACTATAATAAACAAACCAGTTTATTTCATCACCCAAAAATGACAAAGAAAATGCGTTGTTAACGACTACATATATCCAGCGTATTACTATTTCTATACGGCGGACATAAATGGAAGAAATAAAGAATGAAACGGGCATTAACATTCTAAGAATATTGGCAAGACCAGTCTGCCTAGAAATACTACTCAACTTAAGAAAATCAGAATTATCAATCTTTGAACTAACAAAAATATTAAACACCAAAGAGGATGAGATAAGAAGAAACCTAGAATTACTAATCAGAAATGGATTGGTACAAAGAACTGCGGATAAGAATTATACTCTAACAAACCTATCTTACCTCATAACAGATTTGGCGGAAATAATGCTAAAATGCGTAGAATTATCAACCTACCTAAACTACCATAAAACCTACTTCACCAACGAATACACTTTATTGTTACTTGAAAAAGGAAATGTGGTAACAAATATCTGGGAGAGCATAGAGATTACCGAACAAATAATCACATCCGCTAGAGATGAATTATACCTAGCCATAGAGGGAATAGGCGACCTTATATCAAATCTAGACTTAAACCATATCCAGAACATTAAAATAATACTATCCCAGAGTGAGAAACCTTACCTTACCAAGTTACAGCATAAAGGAATCCAAACAAGAATATTCAATGAACAGCCATACTATAACCTTGCAGCCAACCAAGATGAGGCAATTATATTTATGAGAAAAACTAACGGAAAAATAGATTACAACACAGCAGTATCCGGAAGCGGTGTTTTCCACGATATATGCATACAGCTATTTGAAAAGCTATGGAGAAGCTCCAGAATAGTATATGAAACTATACTGGAGGTGGGCTCTAGTGAGTAGGGATATTACATACTCTGTAAACAAACGCACTTTCTCCATCGAAGTAAAATCATTAGATGATATTGACAAGTTAGTAATTAATAATATCGACTTAACAGAATGGGACTTCTATCTTAATGGACTTCTAGGAACGATAGAATATATAACATTAGTTGATGGCTTGGTTTTTGAAATTAAGACGAATAAATGCGTATTCAGATTTGATATCACAAAGAGGGATATTGAGAGGTATGGATTTACGGTGGTTGAAGTATGAAGGGCATAGATAATAATTATGATAATATCCGATTAACCTACCAAGCTATGAGAGAACTATCTGAAAAGCTGAACTCAGCTTTTAGCTCATTCGGTTTAAAATTCACCGTGAAAAATAAAATAACACCTGTAGTAGTGAATGGACGAAAACAGGTTAATAAACTGACCCTATCGCTTATGTGCGAAGTTAATTTACAGGAATTCTCCCATAAATTCATGGGTGTTAACCTAGATGTTGATTTTAATGATAAAACTACGGTTGATTTGTTAAAGATAGAATTCCTACTAGATGCCCGGAATATCGTTTATTCGATGTTTAAGCAGAAGGTTTTAAATGATAAAGTACTAAATGAGACGCTGGCCAGCATGTTGAGAAATTCCCAGCAAAGCAACAATAAAATTAAGCTATACAGCCCTATACAGTAAGAACTGTTGGAGACGCAGCTTTATACTTAGCTTTAGCATGTTTACTATACGGCCTTTCCACCGCTAAACGTCTAGAGAGTTAGATATACATAACTGTTTATTAATTATTATTGAATTTGTTTATGTTGTGGTGAGGCATGGGAAGGGCAGGTCGTGAGATCGTTAAAGTGAATGTAGATGAGGTTCTTGAGGATTTGTTGAAGGCCTATGCTGATGAGTGGCTGGCTCACTACCAGTACTGGGTTACGGCTCAGTGGATAAGCGGGATAGATGCTGATGTTTTGAGAGGGATACTGCTGAAACAGTCTGAGGATGAGCTGAAGCATGCCGAGAAACTGGCTAGGCGAATCATGCAGCTGGGCGGCAAGCCCATCCTAAACTTCGATGAACTGCTGAAGAAAAGCGGATGCGGCTACATACCACCGCCTGAAGACCCTACAAACCTAAAACAGGTAATAGAGGATGTCCTGAAGTCAGAGAGATGCGCCATACAGTTCTACAACCAAATGATAGAGAAATACCGCCACACCGACGTAATAACACACGAGATCTTCGAGGAACTCCTAGAAGACGAAGTGGATGACGAAGAAGAATGGGAAAGAATCCTACAGAAACTCTAGAACACCCCTCATCAAAAAATTTCTTAAACCCCAACCCTTAACGCAACAATTGATAAGACTCTACTTTAGGTGTGGGGCCGCCCGGATTCGAACCGGGGACTTGCACCGCGTGAGGGTGCCGTCACGCTGGGGCTTCAACCTTACCAGGCTAGACCACGGCCCCTCATGGAATTAGATACTCCGGCTGGTTTTTAGATTTATCTGACTAGATTCTCTAGGTTTCTCTTCTTTTTACTGTGTTTTCGCCATCTTTATAGTGGTATTTAGGAAGGGTTTAATAACGGTTTACCGGCATGCTGTCATGGTATGGTTTCTGATGTGCCTGTGAGGGAGACTTATGGGTTGATGCCCCATGGGACTGAGATAGTAATGTTTATCGTCCTTCTTCCCTTCGCTGCTCTCTTCATATACGGCGTGTACAGCAGGCTTAGAATATACGGGAGGGAGTTTCTGAAGGAGGCTTTACTCAACCTTCCACGCGGTGTTGGGTTTCTCTTTAACTACGCGTTTCTCCAGAGGAAGATAGCTAGTGAGGCTAAGTCGGGGGTTATGCACGTATCCATATACTTTGGTATACTTGCTTTGCTGATAGGAACCCTGCTGGTTGCGTTGGATTATGATATACTGCAGAGGTTTTTTGGGTTTACGATACTGAAGGGTGATTTCTATCTCTTGTACGAGCTTACCCTAGACATTATGGGCTTGGTTCTTCTCGTCGGGTTAGGCCTTCTATTTTACAGAAGGCTTCTAGGCGGCGAGATTAGGCTAAGGCCCAAGCTAGAGTACCTCTTCATACTAGCTGGACTCCTCTTCATAACCGTTACAGGGTATCTGCTTGAGGGGCTGAGGCTCTACCTACTCCCACGCTGGTGGGGACAGTGGAGCATAGTAGGCTACTGGATATCAAATATCCTAACACAGATAAACGCCCCCCACCAAGCCATGTTACAGACATACCAAGCCCTCTGGTGGGCCCACGCCTTAGTAGCCTTCACAATGGTGGCTCTCCTCCCATACATGCATCTATCACATATCATGGTCTCGGCCCTCAACGTTTATTTCGGCGGCTGGATGCATGAGCAGATGAAAGACAAAAGGAGGTAAGGAGAAGATGCAAGCTTCACCCGGCAAGATGCGTACCCCGTTTAAGCTGGATGAGCTGGAGCCTACGGCCGAGATAACTATAGGCTTTAAGCAGGTTACTGAGCTGAGCTGGCGGCAGAAGCTCTCGCTTGACGCCTGCACCGACTGCGGTAGATGCGAGGTATCATGCCCAGCCTTCGCGGCGGGTACTCCCCTCTCCCCTAGGATGGTTGTCCAGAAGCTGAAGGGTGAGCTTTGGAGGGTTTATGGAAGAGGGGAGGAGGCTAAAGACGTCGTAGCGTCAGGCTTGATTGAGGAGGATGAGGTATGGGCCTGTACAACATGCGCCGCATGCGTCGAGGCCTGCCCAGTTTTGATAAGCCCCTTTGAGTATCTCCTTGAGATTCGCAGGGCCTTAACGTTGGAGGGGAGATTAGATAGGCGTAAAAGCGGTATGCTCACTAATTTAAGCAGGGTCTTCAACCCCTACGGGCTTTCCCCAGCTGAGAGGGAGTCTTTTCTACGGGAGCTGCGGGAGATGGGTGTTAAGCTGGTCTCCGAGAACCCCGGCGCCGAGTACCTCTACTGGATAGGATGCGCCTCGCACTACGACGCTAGGAGCAGGGAGATAGTAAAGAGCATGGTCAAAATCCTCCAAGCAGCTGGCATAAGCTTCGCCATACTCGGAGACGAGGAACTATGCACAGGAGACCCCGCCAGAAGAATGGGAGAAGAAGGCCGGTACCAAGAACTAGCCCTAACCAACATAGAGACATTCAACCGCCATAACATACGTAAAATACTAGTCCACTGCCCCCACTGCTTCAACACCTTCAAGAACGAATACCCCGACCTAGGAGGGAGATACGAGGTTGTTCACCACACCCAGCTGATAGGAGAGCTTCTCAGGACGGGCAGGCTTAAGCTACGTAAGAAGCTGGGTGGGAAGCTTACTTTACACGACTCCTGCTACCTAGGTAGGGTAAACGGCATAGTAGAGGAGCCTAGAGACATAATAGGAGAGGCTGTTGAGACGGGCAGCTTTGTAGAGATGAAACGAAATAGGAGAAACAGCTTCTGCTGCGGAGCCGGCGGTGCTAACTACTGGTATGAGGTTAAGCGGAGGGATAGGGAGAGTGTTCTGAGGCTTAACGAGGCTCTTGAAACAGGTGCGGGTACTATGGTTGTTGAATGCCCCTACTGCATGCAGATGTTCGGCGACGCAGCTAGGATAGCCGACGCCGAGGATAAGATTAAGATAAGGGACATAGCGGAGGTTGTTGCCGAGTGTATATAGCAAATTCAGCATAAAGGCCGCCGAAGCTACTACTATTAAAATTACGCATCTAACCCCTAAGTTTAAGTACTGCTTTGGATTGTCCTTCCAACGCCTTAATCCTCTTCGATAATATGTATGCGTTGAAGAGAAGGATCGCAGTAGCTGCCGCTGCTGGGATTACTGTAAACCCCGCTGCGAAGCCCGCTACCGCTGAGCCGCCTACCAAGAGCATGGAAGGAGCCCAGCCGCAGCAGATGTAGCTGTAAGTCGCTATAGATGCTATGAAGGCTGCTACGCCTCCTCCCGCTCCTCCTCTGAGGCATGTCTTTAACCCGCCCATCCTGTAGAGTGTCCATAGATAGGCTACGTTAACCCCCAGCAACCCTGCTATGAACACTCCCACGGTAAACGGAATAGCCCTAACTTCGAGAAAATAGTTTCCGTAAACTATCTGAAGCCCCGGCCCTGTGTATGTTTCGCTGGTATAGTATATTGGGATTATGTTTAAGCTGTTGAAGAAGTAGCTTTCGTATATGCTTAGCTGTACAGCCCCTGTGAAGAGCGAGTAGAAGAGGAGATAAGGTAGAGCAGATAATACTAGGGGTAGTGGATTGGGACGGGCTAGCGGCAAGGCAAGGCCCCTGCAGGTTTATTTCTCCACGTAATTAATTTACCTTTAGGTAGGTTTTAATTATATGCCGCATCTAGCTTGTTTGACGGGGGTTGGATTATCTTCA
>DQVM01000094.1 GCA_015661775.1 Candidatus Caldarchaeum subterraneum
GACGGCCGCAGGCCGGATGAGCTTAGGCCAATAACTATAACAACTAACGTCATCGAGAAGGCTGACGGATCTTCTTTAGTTAAGATGGGTGGGACCAAGATACTGACGTGTATAAAAGTGGAGTTAGGTACGCCATACCCAGACAGGCCTAACGAGGGGGTATTCACGATAAACGCGGAGCTCCTACCCCTCGCGTCAGCCTCCTTCGAACCAGGCCCACCGGATGAGCATGCGATAGAGCTTGCCAGGGTGGTGGATAGGTGTATAAGGGAAAGCAAGGCGATAGACTTGGAGAAGCTTGTCATAACGGAGGGGGAGAAAGTCTACATGCTCTACATAGATATCTACGTCCTGGACTACGACGGAAACTACTTCGACCCAGCGTTAATATCGGCTGTAACAGCAGTAGCTACGTGTAACGTTCCACGCTATGAGTTGCGGAACGGGAAGTATGAAAAGACGGGCGAGACGTTTAGGGTTTCTATGAAGACCATTCCAGCAAGCGTTATGATGGGGGTTGTAAAGGATAAGATTCTAGTAGACCCGACGCCTATTGAGGAGAGCGTGCTGGATACTTCAATAATAACAGGCTTCGACTCCGAGGATAACTTAGTATCTCTCCAGAAGAACACCACGGGGATGTTAGACCTAAATATAATCGATAAGCTACTGGATGTAGGTAGGGAGAAGGTGAGGGAAATAAGGAGCAGGATTATGGAGGTGATTGGAGATGGCCAGGAAGAAACTAGCTAACCTCGCAGGGGGTTTTAAGGCTAGATACGGCTCTACGTTAAGAAAGAAATGGATGGAGGTCGTAAGACTCTCAAGAGCTACCTACGACTGCCCAAGATGCGAAAGAAATGCGGTAAAACGAGTATCGCTAGGTATATGGGAATGCACATACTGCGGCTACAGGTTCGCAGGCCAAGCATACGCCCCAACATCAGTACGGTGAAGCTCCAGAAATGGCTAAGGTCGCAATAGAGATACTCATACCACGAAACAGTATAGGTAACGTAATATACACAGCTGTAAAACCTGAGGTAGAGGATGTAAAGAGCAGAAGAACCCACGTAACGTTAGAGAAGAAGGGACAAGTATTAACCTTGGGTATTAGGGCTTCTGATATAACCGCAGCTAGGGCGGCTGTTAATTCGTTTATTAGATTGCTTCACGTCGTTATAGACGTTAGTAAGGTGGTTGAGGATGGCGTCTAGGGAATTACCTCCAAGCATACAGCAGCAGTTAATAAGACTCCAGCAGCTTCAACAGACACTTAACATACTCGTAGCCGAGAAACAGCAGCTAGAAACCGAGCTGGCGGAGATAAACAACGCCCTAGAAGAGCTTAACAAAGTAGACGACACAACTACAATATACAAAGCCGTAGGTTCTGTCCTTATCCAGACGACCAAAAACAGGCTTGTCTCAGAGTTGAGTGAAAAGAAGGAGCTGGCGGACACGAGGCTTAAGGTACTGGAACGGCAGGAGTCAAGAACAAGAGCCCAACTGGAGGAGCTTCAGAGGGAGCTTCAGAGAGCATTAGGCGGACAACCCCCGTCATGAGAAAACCCGAGGTAATTCATGAACTCGACAGCTTCCTAAGAAACAACACGCAAGGCAAGAAGATTACCGTAATAACCCACTGGGGAGGAGACGCAGATTCAATAGGCGCAGCATACGTCCTAATCCGGCTGTTGGAGAAACACTACGGAGCCAGCTCCGTATCTCTAATCATCCCAGAAACCTTAACAACCCACAGCAGAGCTATACTCTCAAAACTCAA
Source organism: Candidatus Caldarchaeum subterraneum (assembly GCA_015661775.1). Lineage (GTDB taxonomy): Archaea > Thermoproteota > Nitrososphaeria_A > Caldarchaeales > Caldarchaeaceae > SZUA-1515. The sequence continues at coordinate 1,787 of DQVM01000094.1, forward strand.
CCTAGAACCTGCAAATGACATAGGAGATGCTGATGTATTCATATTAATCGACGTAGGCTCCCTAGAGCAGGTTGGTAAATACCTAGATACGGTGCTGGAGAAGGGGAAGAAGGCTCTAATCGACCATCACCTCCATAAAACATACGACGAAAGGATAAGATATGTAGTCTCGGATGAATACCAGTCAACCAGCGAGATAATATACGACCTAGCGGCGCATATAGGGTGGAGATTCAGTAAGGAGGAGGCTGAAGCCCTTTTCATGGGAATATACTATGACACCGCTCGGTTATCCGTTGCAGATAGGGAGAGCCTCTCTAAAATATGCAGCCTCACATCGTTGGGCGTTGAACCTGCACAGGTTCTAATGGGGCTAGAGACTCAAGTTGACGAATCGGAGAGGATAGCACGTCTAAAAGCAGCTACGCGCATGTCCATCTATAGGGTGGGGGAATGGATAATAGCCACGTCGAACGTAAGCGCCTTCCAGACCTCAGCAGCTAGAGCCCTACTGGGTCTAGGGGCTCATGTAGCAGTAGTAGCGGGGGAGGACGAAGAGGAGGAAACAGTATCAATATCCCTTAGAGCCCAGCAGGATTTCGTCAGAAAAACATCAATCAACATGGGAAGGGTTCTAGTGGATGTAATATGCGGAAAATACGGCGGAACGGGGGGAGGCCACGCTACAGTAGCGCGGGTAAAATGTAAAGGAGAAATAGATGAAATACTCAGCTTTATTATCCGACAAATAGGCCAGATGCTCAGCTCAGAGGTAAAACGGGTGTCATGAAGCCCCATGGTGTTGATAGAAGTAGATTCTCTTACATTCACATACTCAGGCCGGAGAAACCCGGCGTTAACGGATATTAACTTGAAGATAGATAGCGGGGAATTCGTTCTTCTCGTAGGGCCTAGTGGATGTGGAAAATCCACCTTATGCCGTTGTTTAAACGGTTTGATTCCCCACTTCTACGAAGGGGAGTTGCATGGGGAGGTTTACGTAGACGGCCTAAGGGTTAGGGATACTCCTACGTATCTCCTCTCCCAACGCATAGGGATGGTCTTCCAGAATCCGCAGAACCAGCTCTTCTCACTAAGCGTGGAGGGGGATATAGCCTTCGCGCTAGAGAACCTAGCGCTGCCGAGGGAGGAGATAAGGAAAAGAGTAGATGAGGTTCTTAAGCTTCTCAGGATAGAGCATCTAAGGAACAAGCCCCCCACGGAGCTATCGGGGGGCCAGCAGCAGAAAGTGGCTATAGCATCTATCCTAGCCATGCGGCCCAAGATACTCCTCCTAGACGAACCCAC
>DQVM01000003.1 GCA_015661775.1 Candidatus Caldarchaeum subterraneum
ACAGCATCATCTATCTCCATCCTAACACTATCTTCAATCTCGGATAGCCTAGAATCATCTATAATCCCTTTACTTCTCATCTTGAGTATTAGACCCTGTATAGGGTCTCTTCTAAGCCACGCCTCGACTTCCTCTTTAGGTCTGTACCATGCTGTGTCATAAACCCCATGCCCTTTCATGCGGTATGTTATGCATTCTATGAACATAGGTTCTTTGTTTTTTCTAGCTGTTTCTGCAGCTTCTTTAACGGCCTTGAAGACTGCTGCTACGTCGTTTCCATCCACCTGTAGGGCTTTTATTCCGTATCCCTCGGCTCTCCGTGCTATGCTGTCTCCTGCGAATGTTCTTTTTAAGCTGGTGAACTCGGCGTATTGGTTATTTTCACAGATGAAGATTGCGGGTAGTTTCCATATGGCTGTTAGGTTAAGCCCTTCGCCGAATGCTCCTGTGTTAGCCGCTCCATCTCCGAAAAATACTGCTACCACTCTGTTCTGTTTTAGCTGTTTTAACGCTAGAGCCATCCCAGCTGCTATTGGTATCCCGCTTCCTACTATAGCAGTCGCTACCGGTATGTTATGGCTTCTGCTTATAGCTGCGTGCATAGAGCCTCCAAGACCTTTACAAGTCCCCGTGGCTTTGCCGAAGAGCTCCGCCATAACCGCCTTAGCTGGGACTCCTCTAGCCAAAGCATGGCCATGCCCCCTGTATGTTGAAACCATCAAATCCTCCTCATCTAAGGCTTCGGCTACACCAACAGCTATAGCCTCCTGACCCAGATAAAGGTGGGAAGGCCCTATCAACTTGCCTTCAAAGAAAAGCCGCTCCACCCTCTCCTCAAACCGCCTAATTAGAATCATCTTCTTCAGCATTCTGAGAAGCCGGTCAGCATCCATCCCCAGCTTCTCATACTCGCTTACAGAAACTTCACCAATCCTCTCCATATCCCAGCAGTATTTCTGCGTTGCGACAGCATATATAGGGTTAATCCATGTTACAACATCAGTATTTATTAACATCCAGATCGAGAGTATTATGCTAATGGACGTGTTAGGAGCTAGGCAAGAGTATGGAAAACCCGCTCTGAAGCTAAGTAGTCTATTTGACGAAATATACGACAACAACGAACAGGGTATACCGGTTTTCAAAATTTACATTAATGGAAGGTGGGAGCCTTCCGAGTCTAGGGAAACGTTTGCCGTGGATACGCCTATAGATGATACTATAATAGCCTACGCCCAGAGGTCAACGGAGCATGACATGGAACGGGCCATCGACGCTGCTAAGGAAAACCAGCGTTGGATTAGGGAGATAGCAGCTATAGAGAGGATTGAGATATTCAAAACAGCGTCTGACATTTTGAAGGAGAGGAAGGATGATTTTGTAAATACGCTTGTTCTTGAGGCTGGAAAACCTAGGCATGACGCAGAAGGCGAGGTCAGGGCTACTATAGAAAGGATGCGATTAACGATGGAGGAGGCTCGGAAGATATTCGGAGAATACATACCAGGAGACTGGTCGGAGGATACTATGGGTAAGATAGCGCTTGTCATACGTGAGCCTGTGGGGGTTGTAGGGGCTATAGGGCCTTTCAACTACCCACTATACATACCCGCTGCAAAGATCATACCCGCCCTTCTATCCGGTAATTCCGTCGTAGTTAAACCAGCCAGCGAAGATCCGATAAGCCAGCTCCTATTAGTTAGGGTGTTGGAGGAAGCCGGCCTTCCCCAAGGTTGCTTGAACATAGTAACTGGCCCTGGGAGAGTGGCTTCTAAGCTGGCCACAAGCGATAAGGTAGGCGCGTTATCATTCACGGGAAGCACGGAAGTTGGCAGAGAGCTTAACAAACTCGCAACAATAAAACACCTACACCTAGAGCTAGGAGGCAAAGCGATAGCGATTGTCCTAGATGACGCGGACATAAAGCTAGCAGCCCAAAAATGCGTAGAGGGAGCTCTTAAAAACGCTGGGCAGAGATGCGATGCGATAAGTCTAGTAGCCGTTCAGAAGAAGATAGCCAAGGAATTTGTAGAACTCGTCTTAAGTGAAGTGGATAAATGGAAAGTAGGAGACCCTAGGGATTCAGATGCAAAAGTGGGGCCGCTGATAAACAGGCAATCGGTAGAGAAAGTTAACGCTCTAGTAGTCGATGCAGTTGACAAGGGAGCTAAACTACTTAAAGGCGGGAAGAACAACGGCTGCTACTTCGAACCTACTGTATTAGATGAAGTTCCGCTAACCGCCAGGATAGTATGGGAAGAAACCTTCGGGCCTGTAATTCCAATAATCCATATAGAGAATGAGGATGAGGCAATAAGCATATCCCAAAAATCAAGATATGGACTGGATTCATGCATCTTTACCAATAACTTCTACAAGATGTGGAAGGTGGCTAAACGACTGCAGGTTGGTGAAGTTACAATAAACGACCTACCCAGACATGGAGTTGGGTACTTCCCGTTCGGAGGCATAAAGGATAGTGGAATAGGAAGAGAAGGTATAGGCTACTCCATCGACGAGATGACTGTACTCAAGACGATTGTCTTTAACTTAGAACCAGCTGGGTTAGGCAAGGTAAAGCACGTTCCCCGGCTTTAAAAATGCATAACAAAGAACTGACGAGAATAAGCAGGGGGATGGCAGCTATATTAAGACACGGTATAGGAGGGGCTGAAATCGATGAAAACGGATGGGCTAAATTAAACGAACTCTCTCAAACCTTAACCAAGATACTAAAGACTAAGGTAACAGAAGAAGATATACTAAATGTTGTTAAGAATGACATTATAGGTAGATACGAACTGGATGTAGATAAAATGAAGATAAGAGCATTATATGGGCATAGCATACCTGTAGCAATAGAATATAAGATAATAAAGCCGCATGAAGTAAAGGATCTCTATCATGGTACAGTGATGGAGAAGATAGACTCGATAAGGCGTGAGGGGTTAAAACCATTAAATAGGTTATGGGTTCACCTATACAGCTCCTACAAGCTGGCTGTTGAACGGAGCTTAAGACGTAAGGGAAGACCAGCCATCCTAACCATAGACGCTAAACAACTAGCGGCATCCAAGTATATGCTCTTTAAAGCAGGAAAATACGTATACGTAACCAAACACGTCCCCAGTAAATTCATTAAAAGAATAACTAAATTAGAGTCCTATCATGAGAACCTTAAAGCATAAACTCCAAAGTTTTCCAACCGATTATCTCCACACTAGAAAAGTTTAATGAAATCAACTCACTAGTTACAAGCAATACGTCAACTACGCTTTATATGCACACATCTTATAGTTAGATTTTTATTTTATCAGAGCATAAGCTACTTCGCTGACGCGAAGATATGTACATAGAATACAGAAACGGAGTTGTGGTAGTTTTGGAGAAACATAGGCTCTTCTTCGACCACGCTAACGTTAGAGGCGATGGATTAAGACTTGTTAGCCACGCGCATTCTGATCATACGCCTACTAGGCTTTACAGCGATACCGTAATGACTCCTGAAACACGGGAGATTGCATCTGTTGTAAGGCCATTACTCGGAGAGCCTAATTTAAAAAGGATAAATGAGATTATAAGGATGGATAGTGTAAAAATAAAACTGCTTAACGCGGGTCATGTTTTGGGATCTTCCCAGTTTTTTGTAGAATCTAGTTACGGTAGCATGCTTTACACAGGTGATATAAACACGTATGATACCGTAATTTCCAAGCATGCTGATATTATTGAGTCTGACGTGCTGGTGGTGGAGGCTACTTACGGAAGTCCCAGCTATTCCTTTCCTCCACGTGAGGAGGTGTATGGAGGTATAGTACGATGGATACTGGAATGTATTAAGAACGGTCAGATCCCAGCCTTTAAGACATATTCAATAGGGAAATCTCAGGAGATAATCAAGCTTATTAACTCAGCCACTAAACTGCCGGTGGTAACCGGCCCTACAGTATCTAAGGTCTGCGAAGTCTATGGACGTTGTGGCATAAGACTAGATTTCATACCCGCTAAGAAGCGTGAGGGAATGGAGGTATTGAATAGGGGGGAGTGCGTATACGTGGATAGTGTTAGAGGAACATTACCTGTAGAGAAGCCGGTTAAATGGGCCTTAGCCACTGGATGGGCCTTGAAATACCGGTTTAATAACTATGACAGGGCCTTTCCGCTTAGTAGCCACGCAGACTTCAGAGGGATCGTAGATTTTATACAACAAGTAAACCCTAGAAAGGTATACACAATCCACGGCTACACGGAGACCTTGGCTAAAGAGCTACGGAAAAGAGGAGTAGACGCTATTCCACTGGACTAAGCGAGTACGGGAAATTTGAGGCTGTTAAACAGTAGGAAAGACTCAAATACCTCCCTTTACAGTATGTTACGCTAGAATGAGCAGCCGGAGGAGACGAGACGCACCTCTACCTGCTAGTGCAGCTGGTCTACTTCGCTTCTTCGAAGACGAGTCTAGGGGAATAAAGATAAGGCCAGAGTTTGTAGTCATAGCAGGAGCCGCCTTAATAGCGATAGTTACAATCTTAAGGATCATAGCCCCTATCTAGCCGGTTAACCCCTAGTTATTTCATCCAGCTTACTCTGTCCCAAACCTGTAAGCCTCCATCGTCTATACCTCCCACTACCGCTCCTAGCCACTATCCCTTCCCGCTCCAGATTATGCAGATGATACCTAGCAACATTAACTGTAAGGCCTGCTTCTCTAGATAACTGGCCTAAAGTAAGCTCCCGATCCCTTAACGCCTTTATCAACCTAGACCGTGCAATAACGCCTTTTCTCGTGTTTCTTTTTAAAGTAGTTAATATAGCACGAGGCTCTAAAGGCTCCATACCATCTATAAACTCAACTGATTCTTACATATATCTAGTTGTTGAAGCTCTCCAGCGTAGCCTGTATTCCCTCCTGTTTCCGTGTCTCGTTCTTCTTAGACTCTCGGAATACTTCAACTATATTCTCTATAGCGTTCCTGGTTCTGGCTATAAGATACTCGTCTCTGCCGTATTTCTCAACTATGTCGGAGGCTAGTTCTATGTATTTTTCTATTGCGCCTCTAAAGACTGTCTGAATCAACTCGCCTTGACAGTTGATACAACGCCCGGATAAGGGTAATCTTCTGTAGCGTTTTCCACATTTTTTACATCTAAAGCTCTGTATAAAGAATGCTCTTATGTTACCTAGTATGTCGGGGAGCAGGTGGGTTGCTATTATCTTCTCCGCGACCGCTGACGTTTTCACCGCCTGCAGTTTCTCGGTAAGCTCCAGCTGGCTTGATATCTTCTCCAGCATCGTATCTAGCTTCTTATATGCTGATTCTATTCTGGGAATTGACAACTCCCAGCGGGGGAGTGTGAAGCCTATACCGTAAAACCTATGATCGTCTGATAGCCTATCCTTAATAGTCTCTAAAAGGTGAGTGATATCTGATACTTTAGCTCCATTCTCAGCTGCTCGGTAAAACTCCAGAGGATATGTGAAGCATATGTCAACGTTATGGGCCTGTTCATCCACCTCCTCAGGATAGACAATACGTGTTATGAGCAGGGGAGAATCCATCTTACCTCCTATCCTATTGGGAAGATAAAGTCTGGAGAAGTTCATTAAAACATCTAGGAGAAGCATTATACTATCCTCGTCGCCGTCGCAGTCTCTTCTTTTTGCTGCGTGGAGAACTGGATGGGCGTAGGTGGTTTCAGCGTCTACAAAACCTATAACACGGCATACTACACCAGCGTATGTGTGGGGCGATAAAACAACAACCAAATTACCTATAACATCATCTATACTCTCCCATCTGTAATACCTTTCCATACCGGCAGCTTTATGAAGAAGATCATCAACATACTTACTCACTTTAACAAGATGCTCGCCAGCCTTCTTAGGCAATATTATATCTTGAATTTTAAGCTCGCAAACTTGTTCTTCAGAGACTAGAGGGTTACCGTATATATCATGGGTGTAACCCAGCCGTCTTAACGTGGCCACGTCTATATTTACTTGGCGAGGTCGAAAATGAGTTAATGGGGCATTAGTGGAATCAAAACGAATAGTCCCATCCTTATACACGTATAGTCCATAACTCCGTCTTAGTATGCCCTTAACTAGCATCTCAGGTTGTTTCACTAAACTGTTTAACCCTTTAACAGCGCTCACTTTATCTGGTGAATCAACCCTAGCGGTTTTCAAAGCGTCCTCAAGCTCTTTCTTAAGATCTACCACCTGCTTAGATGAGAAGACAAGCTCTCCACCGCATATTCTACAAACATCCTCACCGTTATATTCAAACTCAGAAGCACATTTCCCACAGACTCCAACTATTACCGTGAAGCCGCCGCATCTACCACACTTTTCCTTCCATGTCTTTTCGCCACATGAAGGGCATCTCCGCAGTACTAAATCCACTATTGGATTGCTTCCTTTCTTAACTGCAGTTATTACATCTCTAGAATTTCCACCAGATAGGCTGATTGGGAACAAAACCATAACAGAAGGGTCCATGCTCCTTATATCCGCCTTCTCAGGCCTCCCCATCCTAGCTGTTATAGACGAGACGTATTTTCTCCTCATCTTAACTCCCGATAACTCGCGTAAAATTTCGAAAACATCCGACTTACTATCCTTTAACTGATATTCTGTATCTGGTTTCAGTAATGTAGTTAGTATCTTTAAGTTTTCAGAGTTGATTGTTAGTTGGTAGTTTGCATATTCATGTTCTACAAGAAGAGCTGTGAGTATATCGGATATCCTATCGTTTGCAGGAAGTACTAGTTTCTGCAGCTTCTCTCTTACATCAGGTAGTTCTTTTAACCACTCTCTTAACGTTATTAATTCATCAACTGTAATATTCTCCCAAAAGAAGGTATATCGTGGATGCAGGGGTATGTCTAGTGTTTTGCTTATTGCTAATGCTTCTTCAAATGAAGGAATATGACAGAGTGGATTTTCCATGAATGATAATAACCTAGAGTGATGTATGTTGGGTTTCTCTTTTTGTTTTACCAGTGCTTCTTTTAGTTCTTCAGCCCACCACTCTTCACAATAGCCGGGTGGTCTGAGTTCTACGTTATTTTCTATACAATCTCCGACTGAGATTACTATATCTCCTAGAAAGAGGATTTTAGATATTTTATCCTTTACTTGTTGGTATTTTTCCTCGCTGTCTACCTTAACTACTCTTCCGTCATTCGTCTTGACTACCGGCGGCTCTACCTCTACTGGAGTTACTACTCCTCCTTTTCCGGGGTAGTCTGTCTTGAGCTGAGTGCCTACAACTATGTAGCCGTTTAGTATCCGCATCGTTATTGGATGTACTCCTACTGCAGACATACCTACGTTAGGGGGTCTAGCGTATCTTATCCTAAATCCGCCGAAGGTGTTGTGTATGGAGAAAACAGGTCTGCCTCCTATGACTTCTGAAAGCTTATCATCAGGGTCTGTGTCTCCTTTTTTAATATCCTTAGCCTGTTTAATTAGCTCCTCTACCCACTCCCATCCATCTATCCCTAAGGATTGAACTAGTTTTAGAACCTTTTTAGCCCTGCCTACTATTCCGTCGTTCACCACCCTAAGGGCTCCTCCTCTTAAGTAGTTGGTCTCTATACGGGGTAGGTTAGTATAAGCCGGGACGGTGATCTTATCAGTAGGGATGCCCGTTATCTCTACTGGTGTTTTTTTGATTGCCATAGCTATTAGATTATCAGGCACGCTATACTGGAATTTCCCAACCCGTCTAGTGTAGGTCCTTAACTCTTCTATGAAACGTCTTACTTCTTCTTCTGTAGGCTTATATCTATCCAAGCCCATTAACCTACGGATATAATCAGCCAATACCACCACCGCGGCCAGCTCAGTCCCTCCAGCTGATCTTATCGGCCCTGCGAAGTAAACCGCAAGATACCTGCTTCCGTCGTTGTTCGTCTTTATCTTTACGTGGGAGATACCCTCTGTAGGAGCTGCCGTAATGCATGGCGGAGTTAAGATCGCAAGGGCGGTAGAAAGGGCCTGTTTTATAACCTTTTCATCATCCATACTTCCACGTAGGTTATCTACTATCTCCTCAGCCAGCTTTAACGCCAATTGCTCCCCTCTGTAAGTCGCCTGTAATTCTCTTATTTTCTCCGAAATCCCTTTAGGGCCTACTAGGATCTCAACCCTTTCAGCTATGTCGTCTGCAAGGATTGTTTCAACATAGGGGATGGGTGAGTTGGTTCTTTTTCTAAATTCAGAGGCTATGGAGTAGACTCTCTCTATCTCTAGTAAAATATTACTGTAGTATTCCTCAAGGAAGCTTGGAACTGTCTTAGGTAGTGGTTTCAAGCCGAATTCTATCGTCTAGAAGCCTGAATATAACGTCTTAATATGAGCTTAGGTTTCGTCCGGTTCTTTAGCCTGTTTTGATGGGTCGTCTACGAGTTTTGGCCCTTTAGATGCTACGCGGTTTAGATAAACCTCGTAGGGCTCCCGTATCACTATACCCCGTCCAGGCTCTATGGTAAAGACATACTCCGTTGAATCCATAGAGGACCATCGCATTTTCCTGACGTAGATTGTTCTAACGAGTCTTCCGAGTAGTTTGTTTACTTTAAGCACCACTACCCCAGAAGCTAGAAACTCTTCTAACGCAAACCTGCTTAAGGTATTAGAGCCGGTTGGGATATCTGTCGTCATTAGCGTAGTTACTCTAAACTTCTCTTCTATCGTTGTTATTATCTCCCTCAAGTATTCCCGTACAAAGAATTCATCCTTAGCCCCTTGTGCTAGGGCCGAGACGGGGTCCAGCACGAGTCTTGTAACTGGCCTGCCTCGCATTGCTCTGTATATTGCATCTACGAAAGCTCTGCTGTCCTTTCCATATTTTCTTATGTCAGACGAGTATATGCGTAGCTCGAGTGGGATGAATTGTCCAGTCTGCATATAGCTCCAGAAATCCCATCCGAGGGATTCAGCACCTCTTAGAACGCCTTCTATCCGTTCATCTATTGATACGTAGACGCAATATTCACCGAGCTGGAGTCCGTTGAGGATGAACTGGAGGCTGAGTATTGTTTTTCCTACTCCTGTCTCGCCTGTTACTAGGTATGTTCTTCCTCTTATGAAACCGCCGCCGAGCATGGTATCTAGACGAGGAACACCCGTTGAAACCCGCTCGCTAAGCACTTCCATGACCAACCCTATACCATGCGTATAGTATTTCTATGTTTTGTCAGCTTTATGGATTGCCGCTACTATTTCAGAGAGTCGTCTAGTATCTTGTTCTACAGCCGTGCCTGTAACTATAGCCTGAGCACCTGCTTTCACGGCGTGTTCAGCCGCTTCAGGGGTTCTTATCCCTCCACCAACTATAACAGGTATTGAGACGTTTTCGCTTACCGCCTTTATAACTTCAGGTGGTATGGGTTTCTCCGCTCCTGAACCTGCTTCTAGGTATAAGAAACGCATGCCAAGATACTGTGCAGCTAAACCATAGCATACCACCACTTCAGGCTTGTTTGTAGGAAGTGGGAGAACACGCCCCATAGCAGCTACTGCAGTGTCACCTCCGAACACAAGATAACCCATAGGAATAGCCTCAAGGCCAAAGGCTTTAATAGACAACGCCCCCTGCATCTGAGCACCCACTATAAAATACCAGTCAACACTATTAAGCAGGCTCATGAACCATATAGCGTCAGCATACCTTGAGATTGACTGAATATTATTCGGAAATATTATGACAGGAATTGATACTTTACTCTTTATCTCCTGTATGAACAAGTCCATGTGATTCTGGGAAAAAACCGTCGACCCTCCTACCATTATAGCGTCAGAGCCGCTTTCTTCGCATAGCCTCGCCAGCTTACCCGCTTCCTCCAACTTTGTCTTCAAAGGATCAAGTAAAGCTATATGTATACAGCCTCTCTCCTCGATTCTCTCGAGGAGATAAAGCTCAACTTTCCCCAGTCTCAGCTTCTGGAGTTCCTTTCGTAACAATATCATACCACTCCGAGTAGGCGTCAACATTCGTATATGCTGGATACCATTTTACTTGGGCTGAAACTTTACAGTTGGCGCAGCTTACTGTAGCTACCTCCGCTTCGGGTTCATGCGTTACCGACACAGCCTGGGCTCCGCAGAGAGGGCATATGAAGACGCTTGGCGGCGGTTTAGGAGTTTTCCTTATTATCTTTCTTCTACGCCTTCCCATAGCTGAAAACAAATATGGTGGCGTGTTGGATTTAAATCCAACGCCGGAAAATGGGGTGATACTCTGCGTAAAAGCCGTGTCAGGGAGGTAAAGGAGCTCATGAGGTGTAGTAAAGCGGCCATAATGCTTCAAGATAGAAGATTAGCGGATAAGATAATCAAGGAAGCCCGTAGCAGGGGAGTAACTCTTATGCAAGTATTAGATACCCACGTAATTCCCCTAAACACCAAGGTGTTAATAACCTCCCGCTCCGACTTAAAAGAACCTACCCACCTAACTCCCGTGTTTGTGGAGGACTTTACATCGGTGAGGGCCATAATAGATAAGGTTATAGAGGTTAATGCGGGAAAGAAGAAAATAAGAGAAGTAACAATATCAATAGATCCGGGAAAACGGATGGGAGTAGCCTTCATAGCTGATGGAGTTATAATCAGGACAGCCAACTACACAGACTACAACAACTTAATAAGCGACATCCTAGAGTTTGCAAACATCCACCCAACAGCACAGCTCAACATAGTAATAGGCTCCGGAGCAGGCGAATATAGGGATAAACTAATAGAGAAAATAAATCAACAATTCACAGACAAATCAATTAATATTTACCTCATACCAGAACATGGCTCATCCCATCATGGTATAAAGATTAAGATTGATGAGACAGCCGCTTTAACTTTCCACAAAAGATTTAGAAAAAAATTGAGAAGGTGATACGTAAATGTTGTTGGAGAAAGGAAGGACAGCATTAATCGATGGGCCTGCTTCTGTTAGGATAACTACAGGTAAGGCGAGCATCTTTGCATGCCCCTTGAAGATTAGGAGGAACTACATTTTAAGACCATGGAGGAGATATCCGCTGTACGCGGAGGAGGATACTGAGTATGAAATAAGCTTAGGTGAAAACGCATCCCATATAGTGGTTGACGGTAATCCGATTGAACATGAGTGGATATCAACTGTGGAGAAATGCATGGATGATGAGACTATAGTATTGATAGGGGGAG
>DQVM01000132.1 GCA_015661775.1 Candidatus Caldarchaeum subterraneum
AGCTAATGGAAGAAACGAGAAGTAATCATCCCTGGTGCTCATGGGAACTATCGTTAGCATGGCGGAGCCCATGAAGAGGAGATTCTCATAGGTTAGCATAACGCATTTAGGTGTTCCGGTTGTCCCTGATGAGGTTACAAAGCATGCTATATCATCTTTAGATTGCTTATTTACCATTTCTTCGAACGCCCGGGGGTTTTCTCTGTTGAGCTTCTCACCCCGTGTTTGAATCTCCCTGAAGCTCACCAGCATAGGGTTGTCTCTATAACGCCACATCCCTGTCCAGTCTTCTACTATTATTTTCTTAACATCAGGAACTTCATCTATTATCGAGAGTACTTTATCCACTTGTTCCTGGTCCTCGCAGTATATCCATGTAGAACCGCTGTTTCTAATAAGAGGGATAAGCTGCTCAGGTAAGTTATCTTGGTATACGCCGAATGGAATCCCGCCTGCAGCCTCTACCCCTAAAAACGTATACATCCACTCAGGCCTATTGTCTCCTATAAGAGTAACCCTGTCCCCCGGCTCTAGGCCTAGAGCTTTAAGCCCTAGAGAGAAGGTCTTTACGTTATGTAGAAAACTTGACCATGTTATTCTCCGCCATATACCATGCTCCTTTTCGCGGAGAGCTGTTCTGAACCTCATTTCCCCAGCTCTTTTTATCAATAACTTAGGGAAGGTATCTTCTTCAGGTATCTGTACATCAGGTTTCTCACCGTAGCATACGGCAGTAATCTCTACAGGGGCTGTTCTAATCTGTTCCCTAACCCACTGGGGGAGCCTATCAATCTCCAGCCGAGTCTCAGCCACTAGCTCAGTCATGACTATTTTCTATAAAATTATCATGGTTGTTAATATTTTTTTGGACCTACTACTCGCCGATGTAGGCTTTTATGACTATAGCCTCTTTTACAACTTTCTCAGGTTTGCCCTCCGCTATCTTGACCCCTGCGTCTAGTACTACTGTTTTATCTGCCAAGTCGTGGACGAGGGACATGTCATGCTCAACTAATACAATCGTCTTTCCTAGAACCTCGTTGAGTTCTATGATGTAGCGGGCCATGTCACGTTTCTCATCTATGCTAAGGCCTGAGCTAGGTTCGTCGAGAAGAATGACCTCAGGGTCCCACATTAGTATACGAGCTAGCTCTATCTTCTTTCTTATTCCCATAGGTAGGCCTTCGACGTGCTCGTCTCTATAAGGCTCAAGCTCCACGAAGTCTATAAGCTTCTCTACTTTCTCTCTCGCCTCCTCTAACCCCCTGTAGCTTATGCTTTTTAATATTGGATTTCTAGTCATGTAACCTACCATGATATTGTCGAGTACAGTTCCGTGGAAGATATATGGGGTTTGGAAGGTTCTTCCTATTCCCATCGAGGCTCTTCTGTGGGGAGGGAGCTTAGTTATGTCATGGCCTTTGAATCGTATTCTTCCTTCCTGTGGTTTATAGAATCCGCATATGCAGTTAAGAAGGCTTGTTTTACCTGAGCCGTTTGGGCCCACTAAAGCTAGTAGTTCCCCCTCGTGTATCTCTATATCAACGCCTTTTAACGCTATTACCCCTCCGAACCTTAGGTGAATGTCCCTAGCCTCTAAGATTACCGCCATGCCGCTAAAGTTACGCAGTTGCGTAATAATTAAGCGTTTTTAGCTTATCCATCTCTTTCTCCTCTTATACGATTTTATCTCCTGATAGCTTATACGCCCCGACTTGCCTATTCCGAGGTAGTAATTCTGGACGTCTGGGTTGTTTATTATCTTATCAGCCGGCCCGTCGAGGACTATTCTACCATTCTCTATCACATACCCGTAGTCGGCTATCTCAAGGGCTTTCTTGACATTCTGCTCAGCTAGGAGAATAGCTACATCCTCATGTTCGTTAATCATCCTTATTGTTCTGAAGAGCTCAGAAACCACCTTAGGGGCTAATCCCAGTGAGGGTTCGTCAAGCAGCAGGACACGGGGCCTGGAGATTAAGGCTCGGCCTATAACAAGCATCTGCTGCTCTCCTCCGCTTAAGAGGCCGCTACGTACTTTCCTCCTCTCTTTCAAACGTGGAAAGAAGTTATACACCATCTCAAGAGCATCCCGGGGGTCTTTGGTTTTTCTACCATAGAGTCCCGACAGCAGGTCCTCTTCAACAGTAAGTTCTTCAAAGACTTTCCGCCCTTCATGTACGTATGTTATCCCCATCTTAGCTACTATCTCAGGCATTAAATTCTCTATCCGCCTACCATCATATTCTATATAGCCCTTAGTTACCCTACCCCTCTCTAATCTTATAACACCTGATATCCCCTTCAAGACCGTGCTCTTACCCGCGCCGTTAGCACCCAAAAGAGCAACAATCCCATTACGCGGAAGCTTAATAGATATTCCCTTAACAACAAGTATGAAGGGGTCAAAAGTTATCTCAACGTTATTGAGCTCTATTAATGAACCTGGCCTAGTCATAGCGCTTCTATCTGAAGCAGAGTATCAAGATACGTAAATATTTTTTCTGTCCAGATCAACCTTATGCTTAGACTTTAGTTTTCTCTACAGCTTATGATACCGCTCCGAATCTATTGTAATGAAGATGACGTGCAAGAGGGGAGCTAGACATCCTTAGGCAGTTTACCTGTCTTAAACAGGCCTAAAACATTAAGAAACATAGTATTAAATTTTCATGAGCTTAGGGATCAAGAGCATTATATGCTAACAATACGTAGTTTACAGTAATAATATCAGCGGGTATTGAAAAGGTTATTAAACTGTTTATCCAGCCAGCATATAGAATCCATGAGTAAAGTAGTAGAAAAGCACAAGAATGTTTGGAAAGAATCTATAGAAGAGCCGGTTGTTTTCTGGGCTAAAGTGGCTGGGGAGCTGGAGTGGTTTAAAAAATGGGATATAACACTGGACGATAGTAATCCACCTTTTTACAAATGGTTTCTAAAAGGCAGGATAAACATAACTTATAACGCCTTGGATAGGCATGTAAAAAGTAAAGCTAATAAAACCGCGTTAATATGGCTGGGGAGCGGTGGAGAGGTTCGTGAACTTACTTACCGAGATGTGTTAAGAGAAGTTAATAGATTCGCAGCCGCTCTTAAACGTCTCGGAGTAAGAAAAGGAGATAGAGTAACAGTTTACATGCCGATGATCCCAGAGGCTATGATAACTTTACTCGCCGTAGCTAGGGTAGGGGCTGTCCACAGCGTGGTTTTCAGCGGATTCGGCGCACAGGCTCTCAGCGATAGATTATCCGATTCGCAGTCACGGTTAGTAATAACAGCGGATGGGATGTACAGGAGAGGTAAGGTAATAAAACTCAAGGATATAGTAGATGATGCCGTTTCACGCGCAGGAGAAGTTGAGCATGTTATCGTGTGTAAACGTGTAGGGATAGATGTTAACATAGATAAAGAAAGAGATCACTGGTATCACGAGCTTCTTAAAGATGTTCCACCCAGCGTATATACAGAACCTGAGCAAGTAGAATCTGACGAACCTCTCTTCATACTATACACATCAGGCACAACAGGGAAGCCGAAAGGAGTACTTCATCTCCACGGCTCCTACGCTGTATGGGCTTACGCACATAACAAATGGCTCTTCAACTGGGGGGAGAATGATGTCTTCTTCTCAACCCCAGACATAGGCTGGATTAACGGCCATAGCTACAGCATCTACGGGCCCCTACTAAACGGCGCCACTGTACTATGGTACGAGGATGCCCCGGATTACCCGCATCCTGGGATATGGTGGGAAATAATAGACACCTATGACGTATCCAGCATGTGGGTCGCGCCTACTGCGGTTAGGCTTCTCATGAGATACGGAGACGAGGTTCCCAGAGGCTACTCCCTCTCAAGCCTTAAGCTTCTGGTAAGCGCTGGAGAGATTCTCGGAACAGAGGCCTGGAGATGGCTCAGTGACAACATAGCAAGAGGAAGAAAAGACTGTTATATAATAGAAACCTGGGGCCAGACAGAGAACAGCGGATTCATAGCAGCTCCGGGAGGATTCGGATTAGCGGGTGGAATAGAATACCGGGAAGGCTCCGTTGGAATGCCGTACCCAGGTATCAACATAAAGATACTAGACGACAACGGGGATGAGGTAAAACCAAGAGAGAGGGGTAATGTAGTCATCCTCCCTCCTGTTCCACCCGCTTTTATGCACACCGTATGGCGGGACCCGGAGAGGTACGTTAAGACTTACTGGAGTAGATTTGAAGGGAAATACCTTACGGGGGATTATGGATATGTGGATGAGGATGGGTACGTCTATATACTAGGCAGGGTCGATGATGTCCTTAAGATAGCTGGACATAGACTTGGCCCCGCAGATGTAGAGAATGTAGTCATGCAACATCCCAATATAGCTGAGGTAGCGGCGGTCTCTACACCCGACCCTACGAAAGGAGAGACCCTAGCCATATTAGCTACACCTAAAGTAGGCGTAGAGTTTGACAAGCAAAAACTAATTGAGGAGATAAAAAACCTAGTAAGAAAGGAACTTGGGCCCATAGCTGTTATAGGCCAGGTGCATATAGTTGATAAACTGCCCCGTACACGGACGGGGAAGATCATGAGACGGGTTATAAGAGCTGTTATACTGGGATCTGAGATAGGTGACGTATCAACGTTAGAGGATGAAGCTGGAGTGGAAGAAGTTAAGAAAGCGGTAGAGGAGCTTAGGAAGAGGATCTCAGCATGATTAAGTAGAGGCTTAAGCGTTTAGAAAACAAAGCCAGCGTTCTAAAAATACTTCTATGACTCTCTTTTTACTAATTCATAATCTTTATATCCCACAGAGAGGAAAACAGCGCTTAGGATGCCTTATATAGTAGCGGCTGGAATGTCAAGAATCGCAAAGCGGAAAGAAACAGGCGCTGAACTTTTCCTAGAAGCCTTTAGGGAGATTAAAGAAATGGCTGAGATAAACGAAGTAGACGCCGTGTATGTAGGAGTACAGTCCGAGAATTACGAACATCAAATAATGTACGGCGCTTTACTGGCTGAGTATGCCAACCTCCTTCCATGCGAGGCTTATAGAGTAGAGGCCTGCGCAGCCTCAGGGGCCTTAGCTCTACATAACGCCTACGTAGCTGTAAAATCGGGTATGTACAAAAGAGTCCTAGCAGTTGGAGTTGAGAAAATGAGCGGAAAAAAGACAGAAGAGGTAATAGATCTCCTCATGGCTGCAAGCGACTACTACCTAGACCAGCTAAACGGAGTAACAATACCTGCACACTACGCCATGATTGCTACAAGATATATGCATGATTACGGAGCCACCGAAGAGGATCTTTTCCTAGTTGCAAAGAAGAACCACGATAACGCTATGAAGAATCCAAAGGCTTATTTAAGAAAAAGTATCACGTATGAAGAGTATGTAGCTAGCAAACCCGTTGCCAAACCTATTAAAATGCTTGACTGCTCACCCATCTGCGACGGCGCTGCCGTAGCATTAGTAGTGGACGATACTGTAGTAAGCGAATATAGCTCATCTCAACCCGTTAAGATACTTGCATCAACTGTAGCATCTGACACATTAAGTATATCAAAACGGCATGACATAACCACAGCCACTGCGGTAAAACTAGCTTGCGAGAAAGCGTATAGACAAGCGGGGCTGAAACCCAAGAACATACACGTAGCGGAGGTTCACGACGCATTTACAATAAACGAGATAATAATATACGAAGCCATGGGATATGCAGAAAAGGGAGAAGGGTATAAACTTCTAAGAGAAGAGGTTACCACGCTGTATGGTGAGAAGCCTGTAAACCCAAGCGGAGGGTTAAAAGCGAGGGGCCATCCTATAGGCGCTACAGGCCTGGCGCAAGTATATGAGCTATACATGCAGCTTACGGGAAGAGCGGAGCAGAGGCAGGTAGACGCGGAGACAGGAATTGCAATCAACGAAGGAGGAGTAAACTCAACAGCAGTCGTACATATACTGGAGGCAGCATGATAAGAGATTTCTTCTTAGAAAAGATAAAGGAGAAACAACTAACCTCCTCAACATGCCCTAGATGTAATAACGTATACTTCCCCCCAGTAGAGTACTGCCCGCGCTGTCTTAACAAAGTTGATATCAAGTATCTTCCACTAAGGGGTAAAATAGAGACATACAGCGAAGTAAGTGTTGCGACAGGCTTCTTTAAACCGGGTTACACAGTAGCTATAGTAGATATAAACGGCCTTAAAATACCCGGAATAGTTAAGGATGCTAAATATGATGAAATAAAGATAGGCGATGAAGTAGAGGTTGTTTTTGAAAAGTACGAAGGCTATCCCAACGGCCCTGAGTATTGGTATTACTTCAAACTACGAAAAAGATAATCGCAGGTGACGAGTAAAATGTTTAAAGCTTTAAGTGAGGAGTTTTAATCCGGGAGGGTGTTATGGTGGAGCTGCCTGGGACAGAATATAAACAGGATTCTGCAATCCTCCACAGCTATAACGCATACATTAAATACGCGTGGAGCCACGGCCCTGCATTAAGTAGGTTTTTTGAAGAACTTAAAAACGGAAAGATAATGGGGAGAAGATGTAATAAGTGTAAGCGTGTTGTTATCCCACCTAGGATGTACTGCGAAGAATGTTTTAGACCAACTGATGAATGGGTTGAGTTAAAAGATACTGGAACAGTATTAACCTTCTCCATATGCTACGTCGGGACAGACGCCTCAAGGCTTAAGGAACCCCAGATCCCCGCTGTAATAGAAATAGATGGGGCGTCTAAGAATATGGGGATACTGCATGTCTTAGGTGAGGTGAAGCCGGAGGAGGTTAAGATAGGAATGAAGGTTAAAGCGGTGTGGGAAGAGCCTAGTAAAAGAAGAGGAGCGATAACTGATATCCGTTATTTTAAACCTCTATGATACTTATGCATCCTCTTCGGTAAGACGGCCTTACTAAATTAATCCACTTCATAGTCAATAGATTTGTTTATAAGATCCGTTAAGTAGCTGTAGATACATGCTAGAGCGGCTTTGGAGGGCTGATAAAATAAGCCACTGGGTTGATGGAATAAGCTTAGAGATGCTGTACCAATCAGGCAAGGCAGGTCAGGTCTTTATGGAGAACCTCAGGGATAGAGGGTTACTGACTTTAAGTAAGTGCCTTGAATGCGGCGATGCTTTCTGCCCTCCCAGGATTTACTGCCCCTCCTGCATGTCTAGTAAAATAGAGTACAAAACATTTGACCCTGTTGGTTATGTTGAGCTGTTTACAGCCTGTAGGGTTGATGCGTACGGCCAGGCCCTGGAAGAGCCTATGTTAATTGCATTAATCCGTTTTCAAAATGTTAAGGGTGGGTTGATTCATAGAGTAAAGGAAGTTTCTCTAGATGAGCTGCATAAAGGTATGAAGCTTGAGGCAGTTCTAAAACCTAGAGAGGAGCGGAGAGGCTCCATAAATGACATACAGTACTTCAGACCTGTTAGGGTATAGCTGATGAAAAGTGGCTTTAAACTCCTAAGATCAATACGCTGGAGGCTTGCATTAAGTCTCCCCATGCCTGGGCTAGTCCTGTTTCAACAGGTCTTTTAACCTGTCGTTTACCCGCTTGCTGCGAGAGCTGCCAGTATATTTCGCATACCTTCATCATCCCAGCCGCTGCTATGGGGTTCCCCACCCCCAGCAGGCCTCCTGATGGATTTACCGGAAGATCCCCGTCTCTCTGCGTCATCCCCTCTACTAGGAGTTTGGGTGCCTGGCCTTTATCCGCTAGCTGCAACCCCTCCATGTGGTGCAGCTCCTTATATGTGAATGGGTCGTAAACCTCCGCTACGTGTATCTCCTTACGTGGATTCTCTATACCAGCCATCCTATATGCCTGCTTGGCTGCTTTCTCAAGGTATAGTGGGTAAGCTAAGTCTCTGTTGGTCCAGTACATCGTGTCGAGGTTCCATCCAACGCCTTTAACCCATACGGGGGTGTCGGTAAGCTTCTTGGCTATCTTCTCGGACACCATAACAACGGCAGCCGCCCCGTCGCTAGGGGGGCTTACGTCAAGCCTGTTAACAGGCCATGCTATAACCTCAGATTTAAGGACATCCTCCACGGTTATGTTGGCTGCAAGCTGAGCTGCTGGATGGTCTAACGCGTTTCTTTTGTTCTTTACAGCGACAAGCGCTATGTCTTCTTTTTTTATTCCGTAGGTAGTCATGTAACGGTTCATCTCTAGGGCAAATATCCAGAGCAGATTTACTCCCAGCGGCCTCTCAAGCGAGTGGTGGAATATAGTCCAGAAAGCCTTCTGTGGATGGGGCATGTGGGGGCTCATCTTCTCCTCCGCCACCGCAAGGCAGATATCAGATAGCCCTGAGGCCACGTGCCACCACCCAGCTACAGCCCCGAATACCCCTGAGGCCCCTCCTATGAATACCCTGCTGTACGGCTTAACCGCCTGCCCCAGCATGCCCTCAGCGAGGTACTCCCCCTTCATGTGTACGCCGTCGAAGGCGTCGGGGGCTGAGGCCATTACTACGGTATCAACGTCTTTGAATGTTAGGCCGCATGACTCTAGGGCGGTCTTGGATGCGGCGTAGCTGAGCTCCCTCCCATCCTCCAGCAACTTGCGTCTGAATAACGTAATACCAGCCCCTACTATGGCGACACGTCGTTTGGGGGCTGATGGTACTGTGGCTTTGGTTTTCTTTCCGCCTCTTCTACGGGTGGCCATGTTTAGGTTACATTCTGAAGAGATTAAATATATTTGTTATCCTTCACACTCCACACCTGCTACCGCTTACGTGGCTGTATTAGAGCTAGAGGTTCTTCTACGCGTTACTTTCGCCTAAAGGTTTAATGAATATATAAGTACCAATTTTTCATTACTGTTAGCTTAACTAACGCTAAGGTGGTGAACGTGGCTCCCCGCTCCAGAGTAGCGGTTGTGGGTATTGGGCAGGTTGGTTACCGCTCTGCAATCACAGAGCTGGAGTATAAGGAAATGGATTATGAGGCAGCGGCTAAGGCGTGTGCAGACGCTGAGATAGACCCGCGTAAAGATATTGGAAGCTTCGTCCATGCTCAGGAAGATTTCTGGGAAGGATATTCTATAACTAGCGAGTACAGCCCCGATCAGGTGGGGGGTGCTCTTAGGAGTGTGTGCACCGTAACTGGGGATGGGTTACAGGCCTTTGTAACGGCCTTCATGCATATTGTAAGCGGAGTTTCAGAGGTTGCTCTGGTTGTTTCGCATGGAAAGCCGTCTGAGATACTTGATATGAATAAAGTTATGCAGCTTGCCCTAGACCCTGTGTATGAAAGGCCTCTTGGGATAAACCACCTTACGCCGTATGCGTTTGAAGCTAGGGCTTTTCTAGATAAGTATAGGCTGGGTAGAGAGGCTTTAGCGTATGTAGTAGCTAAGAACAGGCGTAACGCTTTGAGAAACCCTAGAGCAGCATACCCTATTGACATGAATAAAGAGGATATACTTATGCATGGGGAGGAGATTCCTCCTCTCTCCCGCTTGGATGTAGCAGGGTACGCCGACGGTGCTGTTGTTGTTATTCTAGCAGATGCCAGGAGGGCTCGTAAGATGTCTGAGGTGCCTGTATACGTGAGGGGTGTGGCGTGGGCATCTGAGACCAGCAGCCTATCCATGAGGGATTACTATGGTTTTCCGCATGTACGTTATGCGGCTAAAAAGAGTATTGAGATGGCTGGAGTCAGGAGGCCTGGTAGGGAGATAGACTTAGCTGAGCTGGAGGATAGAGTAAGCTATATGGAGCTTCAATCAGTAGTAGCGTATGGTTTTTTCCAAGATAGGGAGCTTAAGCAAGTAGTTAATAGAGGGCTTACGGAGATGGGTGGTGATGTTCCTGTTAACGTTTCAGGAGGGGCTCTTGGGATGGGGAATATACTGGAAGCTACTGGGTTAGCTAGGCTTTATGAGGCCGTTCTACAGCTTAGGGGGGAAGCTGGTCAAAACCAGCTTGACGAAGCGGAGGTTGCTGTTGTCAACTCCCGTAGAGAACCTCCTTCAGGGACTTGTACCTCAGTAATACTATCAACAGAACCTTAAGACGCTTAATACACGAACCCTTTCTTTATTATAGGCCTTTAGAAGAGCTAAGTCAAGGTTGCTTCCATCTTTCTTTCCTAACCCTTTCAACTATGTGGTCTATTATTGTCTTGATGGGGGTGCCTGGGCCGAAGTTTCCTGTTATGCCATATTTCTCCTCTAATATCCTAGCGTCTTCAGGCGGTATTATCCCTCCTCCCACTACTATTATGTTCTCGCCTCCTCGTTTCTTAAGCTCCTCAACCACCTTAGGGAAGAGCGTCATATGGGCAGCGTTTAAATGACTTAATGCAACTACGTCAACATCTTCATCCACCGCTGTTTGCGCTATCTGCTCAGGTGTTGCGAATAACCCGGTGTAGATAACTTCCATCCCAGCGTCTCTAAACGCTCTTATCAGGACTAGAGCCCCCCTGTCATGCCCATCCAACCCAGGCTTAGCTACTAGTATCCTTATCCTCCGCCGGCCTTTCACCTCGGACAAGCCCAACCCCAGCTAATTCCCCCTCCCGGCCGTTAATTAATCTTCCACAGACAAGACGCTACGTCTAACCTCTACAAACCCTTCAACCCCCTATATGGGCTTCTTGTTTTTGTTTCAGAACACGGCTTTTTGGATTAATCAAAGCAGAAGACTTCGTTCTCTCAATTCCTTTTTTGGGATTCTTGTTTTTGTTTCTTAGAGGAGCAGGGGATAAGAACATCACCGCCGATAATCAGGAAACAAAACTTTCAATTCCTTTTTAGGATTCTTATTTTTTTGTTTCAAAGAACCTGAAGAATTTACTTTATGAGATCCTCGAGATTTGCCTTTCAATTCCTTTTTTTTTGGATTCTGGTTTTTGTTTCCGTCAATCGATACAGCGCTGAGGCATTCCGACAGTCTGGCGCCCTCTCAATTCCCTTTTTTGGATTCTGGTTTTTGTTTTGGGGTTGCCTCAGCAATCACAGACGCAATAAAACAGATAATCATCTTTCAATTCCTTTTTTTTGGATTCTGGCTTTTGTTTCTCAAAGGCA
>DQVM01000035.1 GCA_015661775.1 Candidatus Caldarchaeum subterraneum
AACAGCGCCTATTCCGAAGAGCATATGAGTTGTAAGCCTTATCCTTCCCTTGTACATGGTCAGTATGTAGGCTAGGACTATTACGCCGAAGGGTATAGAGATGAGCTCGGTTGTTATGTTAAAGAACTCCCTGAGACCCGGGTTTATGCCCGTCATGAACATGTGGTGGACCCATACTACGTAGCTTAGTATAGCAGCTGTTATAAGGGCTAAGTAGATTATCTTCTTGCCGTACAGCTTCCTACCGCTGAAGACCGATATCACATCACCTGCAATAGCCAACCCTGGAAGGACTAGGATATACACCTCAGGATGGCCGAAGAACCAGAAGAGGTGGTCCCAGAGCAAAGCCCCTCCCTCGGCGGAGGTATAGAATACAGTCCCCAGAACCCTGTCGGTTACCAGGAGTAGAAGAGGAGCTACGAAGGCCGGGAATGCCCACAGCATAAGAAATATCGTTATAAGCCAGAAGATGGAGAAGAGCGGCAGCATCAATATCTTCATCCCAGGAGCTCTTAGTCTAAATATCGTGACGAAGAAGTTGACGGTAGCCACTATACTGGATGAGAGTATGATTATTATCGCAAGGCCCATCAGAGAGCCTCCTGCCTGCGGACTGAACTCAACGGTGTTCAGAGGAGCATATGTAGTCCAGCCCCAGTCAGCCGTTCCCCCAGGCGCGAAGAAGCTTGAAAGAGCAAGTATGCCGCTTGCTAAGTACAGCCAGTAGCTCAGTGCGTTGAGCCGTGGGTAAGCCATGTCCTTCGCTCCTATTTGTATTGGTATTACGTAGTTGGCGAACGCTGCTGCTAAAGGCGTTACTACCCACAACAACATGAAGAGACCATGCATCGTCACCATCTGGTTATAGATCTCAGGCCTTAGGAGAGTCTGCTCAGGCATGGTTAGCTGTAGTCTAAAGACCATAGCAAGGATTCCAGCCACTACAAGGAAGTAGAGAGACGTCACTAGGTATAGTATTCCAACGTTTTTGTGGTTTGTCGTGAAGAGCCAAACCAGCAGGGGGTTTGGATTTTGCCTATGCTCGGCCATTCTTTACACCTCCTACTTCTCTTCAGAGAATTCTCTATACCACCTCTCAAACTGGTCCGGCTCCATCACAAGCAAAGTCGCAAGCATCTCAGCATGCCCAACCCCGCATAGCTCGTAGCACCTTATAGTATACTCCCCAGCCTCCTTTCCTTCGAACCAGAGGAAGTTAACCCTGCCAGGTATAGCGTCCCTCTTCACCTTAAATGCAGGTATGGAGAAGGTGTGGAAGACGTCCTGGCTTGTTATCTCCAGTATTATTGGAACACCTGCGGGGACCCGTAGCTCTCCAGTTAATGATTTACCGTTCGGGTATGTGAAACGCCATCCCCACTGGAATGCTAGAACCTTAATCTCCATGGCTTCTGGGTTCTCTTCAGGCAGCTCCTCCATGAACTCCATGACACTGAATGTAGACGTGGTTAACCCTAGGAACAGAACTGCAAGCGTTACCACCAGGATTATAGCCACTATCGGCCTTCCCCTATCCGTTGAATCGCCTATTCTATACTCAGGCTCGTCTACCGCTGCGGTTTCCCTGCTTCTATAGCGTATAATAACGTATAACATTAGTATAAAGACGATGGTTGATATGACGACGGCGGCTGTCAGGTATGTGTTGAACAGCGCATGCCATGCATCTGCCGATGGAGCCGGGTATGTCATACATATCACCTCGGGAACTTTTCTTTTCGGAAGACGCTGTTTTAAAGTAACTTATTTTATTTACCCGAACGTGTTCGTGTTTTTCAGTAGTGCTATTTATTTTAAGACCTCAACCGTCTTTTATACAGGTTCGCTGCTGTTCAGCAGGTTTCTTATCCCACGTTTCAGAAGTTCATGAACAGTCGCAGGTGACTTTCCCAGCATCTTGGCTATCTCCCTTATATGGGTTTTCTGGGGAGTATCGAAATAACCTAAGTGAAGGGCTGTTATAAGCGCTATACGCTGATTCTGGGTTACAGTGGATATTTTTCCTTTCCTCGCATTATACTTTTTATCTTTGACCGAGAGAATATGGTATTCAAGCCTCATTTTATCAAGCTTATCATAAAGCCTGTTTAACACATCCTTAGTACACAAAAGAGTTATTAAAGCATACCCAGGAAATACATAACACTTAGTAATATGAATAGGAAGGGTGGATGATATCTCGCAGAAGGGGCAGGATCTATGTTTAGAGACGTTAACTATTATATTTCCGTTGATAAGTTTAACAAAATGCCGCTCCTTAGACCCTGGGTTTAGACACTCTATGGGGGTATTCTTTTGGTTTGTAAACTTTATCATGCTACAGCCGCAGTAGTCGTTGGGAAAGTCAAACTTTATAGCCACTTCATACACAGTAGAGTTGTCCGTCTTTTTGTTATCCACGGTGATTCACGTAATCTAGTTACTTTAGTTATGTTTAATAGTATAATAAAAATTTCCGAATATGTTCGGTAAACTAATAATACATAACACTTTAGAGCTTATTGGATGAGAAGAAAATGAAAGCAGGCCCTATAATAGCTGTGGTGTCAGTAGTTGCTGTTGCTGCCATCGCAACTATCTTTGTGGTTGTCCCGATGTTCCAACCTGAGATACGGGAGATAGAGCTTGTAATGGTAGACTATGGGTTTAACAAACCTGGGTTCGGCCCTACCCTAAGAGTGAAGGCAGGTGAGGTGGTAATAGTAAAGCTACGTAATGACGGGGCTCAGACGCATGAATTCATGATAGTACCTGACAAGGAGAAGTCACTGATGATGATGAAAAAGGTGGTAAATGAAATAGATGAAAGACCTGTTTCGGAGGAGGAGAAACTAGAGATATACGATGTAGAGCATCACGAGGTAATGGAGAGAATGATGAGGATGTATGACTTCAGTATAGAACCGGAAGAAGTGAACAGCGTACCGAGCATGGTCATGGTTACAGTAGAACCAGGTGAAGAAGTAAGCTTCCGCCTAGTATTATCTACACCAGGGACCTATTGGTATGTATGCCAAGAAGCAGGGGGAACATGGCCTGTACTTCACCAAGAAAAGGGAATGGAAGGAAAACTTATAGTTGAAGCAGCATAATATAATACTAGCCAACAGCGATGACGTTAAACGTGCTCAAATCCAAGGTAGTTTTTACACGTAACACCGATGTTATGATCCTCCTTTCTATTTTATTGATTCTAGAGTTATATGGCCTTATACTGGAGATGCGGACTGCCATAATATATGATTGGCTGGTTGTTTTAGCTCCGTTTGTATGGATAA
This sequence comes from Candidatus Caldarchaeum subterraneum, assembly GCA_015661775.1. GTDB lineage: Archaea > Thermoproteota > Nitrososphaeria_A > Caldarchaeales > Caldarchaeaceae > SZUA-1515. Next base: position 3,303 of record DQVM01000035.1, read on the forward strand.
ATTTCTCAGCCTTATACTTGTATTATCTGTTTAGGGAATTAACAACATCTAGGTCAAGCCAAGCCCCAGTTGGGAGGAGATGGTATATCTACTTCAGGCCTGATTTTACAAATCTTAGGAGGGTTATACGAAATGGACGTGTAAAGCTTATGTGGTTCTTCTTCTCGTCTGCGTATTTCCTGTTATACTCGTATCTGCAGGGGGTTTTGGCTATTAACCCAAGCGGCGGCATGGAGACACGTTTCCTAATCGTATATGGTTCTGTAGGGTATGGCCCGGCTGTTGTATGGGTTCCAATAGAGTATTTCGGAATTGTCATGAGGCCGTATCTAACTCTTGCGGCATTAGCGATCTCCATCTCGTCTGGGCTTATCATAACCCTGTTTATCCTTCTTTTGCTGGGAAAGAGGAGGGTATTAAATATGTTTCCAGCTTCTTTGATGGGGTTTACAGTTCTATGCCCAACCTGTTTAACAAGCCCTGTATCCGCCTTCTTAATAGCCTTCACAGCAGGACTGGCGTCTACTGCAGGTTTTGCCTTCTCCTCCCTCTTCGCAGCAGTATTAGCGGTATCTACTATTCTGTTAGTAGTGAGTCTTATCTTAATATGGATGTCTATCTCTGTTCTCTCTAAAGTACCAGTAAGCGGTGGCGTATGATGAATGCAAAAGACCTCTCCACGCTTCTGAAGCCCAAGATAGCGTTTCTGAATGTTCTTACAGGCGTAGCTGGGTATGTCTTGGCTGGAGGGGAGGGGGTTAGGCTTCTTTTCTTCATAGTTGCGGGTTTTCTAACAGCTATGGGCTCAGGAGCTGTTAATCACTACCTTGATAGGGATATAGACGCTAGAATGCAAAGAACAGCTGATAGGCCTATACCGAAGCGGAGGATAAAACCGTCCGAGGCTCTTTTGATAGGAATGGGTATGATAGTATCTGGTGTAATGCTCTCCCTACTTACCTTAACACCCTTAGCCACCTTCTTCATAGCGTTGGGGGCCTTCATCTACTTAGTTATCTACACCATGTGGCTTAAGAGGAGGACGGTATGGAATATTGTGATAGGAGGGGCTGCTGGGAGCTGCCCTCCCCTAGCAGGATGGGCTGCGGTAACCAACTCTATAGACCTAATTCCTGTGCTCTTGGCATTTTTGATCTTCCTATGGACTCCGGGGCATTTTTGGGGGCTTGCTATTAGGGCTGAGCGGGATTACCGGAGAGCTGGTATACCGATGCTCCCTGCAGTAGCTGGGATTGAACGTGCCTCGTTTGTAACAGGCCTCTCCAACATGATAACCGTTGCCGTGTGGTTTGCTATAGGTCTTCTTCTCCAGAACCCGCTTTTCTACTTCATCATAACTACCCCGCTTACAGTATTACTTGCCAAAGATAGCGTAAAACTTATGATGAAACCTGAGAAGGAGACAGCGTGGAGGGTGTTTAAAACCTCAAGCCCATGGCTTATGATAATAGTGGTAGGGGCTTTGGCCTCGTTAATCTCCTTCCCCTCCCCCTTCTAAGCTGGAATTTAAACGCCGGGTTATAAGCCCCGCTATCTCCTGCAGGTTGAAGGGCCATACGTAGATTATATCCCTCCGGTATTTCCTTTTCATCTCCTCTATAGCCTCGGGTATCTCCTCCTCAGAATGCACTCCCCCCGGTATGAACATCGTCGGGATCACCATGATCTTCTCATACCCCTGTCTGCAGGCATACTCTAGGGCCTCCTCTAGCGTGGGTGAGCAGAACTCGTTAAAAGCTGCTATAACCTCGTTAAACCCGGAGACCTCCCTTACTAACCCTGCTAGCTTGTTTATGTTGTGCCAGTATGGGTCGTTCTCTGCGTTTCTCGGCCAGTTTGCCACCGTCCTATCAAGCTCTTGGTAGCGTTTTTCTTCTTCTGGTGTTTTAGCGTGTTTGACTCTGAGCCTAAAGTATTCGCTTCTCAGCTCTCTAGGTAGGTCTTTGGGAAGCTGCCCATGCCCTACGAGAATGGCTATTCGCCTCATGTTAACCCCCTCCCGGCTCGTAGATGCATGCAGGGTCTGTCTCAAGCGGATCTCCGTAGCGGGAGAACGCCCTAGCCCTAGAGCCGCCGCATACTCTCCGGTATTCACAGATACCGCACCGGCCCTTAAACTCAGCCCTCCGCATCTTAACCAGCAACGGGTGCTTCCTGTATATTTCTACTAGGCTTATTCTCCTAACGTTGCCTAGCGGATAGGGCATAAAACCTGAAGGATAGACAGTACCGTCGTAGGCTACGAAGATTATGCCAAGGCCATCGCGGGTGGGCATGAAACGGGGATCTAGCCTACTGCTTGCCGGCTCTCCCAACAGTTCACGGAGATTATTAACAAGCTCACGGTATAGGGGGTTAGAATACTCAACTCCGCTGCTCCTCTCTATCTTAACCCTGCGGTAGAACGGGGCCTCGACCGTCCTTACTTGAATACCGTACTTGGATACCTCCGTTAAGAAATTGAGAACATCCTCATACTCTGTTGGCGTTATATCCAGCTCAGCTACTGCACGGCCTGTTACTATGAGGAAGAATACCTCCCATATCTTTACTCCCTTCTCCTTTAACAACTTCACGATATACGGCAGCTGCTGGACATTCCTCCGCCATACTACCGTGTTTACTTGAACCGTCAATCCAGTATTTACTGCTGTTTCTATCGCTTTTACCGTAGCTTCGTAGTTTCCTTCCACCTGTCTCATGGCCTCGTGAACCTCGGCTGTGGCCCCGTCAAGGCTTATAGAGAGAGCCTTCACACCTAATCTACGCAGCTCACGTAGGGTTTCTTGGGTTAAGTTGGGCGAGACAGCGGGGGCCACGCCTGTAGGCACTCCCAGCTCCGCCGCGTATCTCACCAGCTCGAATAAGTCCCTACGAACCAGAGGGTCTCCGCCTGTTATTATTATCGTTGGCGTTGGTTCTCCGAATTCACTCACCTGTCTAATCAGCTCCTTACCCTCCTCAGTAGATAGCTCACCGGGTAGTGGGTTTGGTATGGCCTCGGCCCTACAGTGCTTACACGCTAGAGGACATGCTTTAGTAGACTCCCAGAAAACTAGAAGCGGCGCTTCTTCAAACCTCCTGAGCCATTTCTCTACAAAATCATTTAATCCAGTTATCTGCATCATGATATTCTCAACCCCGTTCCAAACAGGATGGTTAATATTGAGAATATAAGGGATGCCCATCCTACCGCTAGAATTCTAATCCTCAGGTAGTGGTAGGTTTTTCTATCCTGTGTTTTGTATATTTCTGTGCCGAGACGGGAGTGGAGGGGGAGCAGAATAAGTACGACGGCAACCGATATGGCTTTCCCCATCAGCATGCCGCCTAACTGCGTGGTGTAGAATGTGGGGCTAAGCAGCTCTGTTGGGCTTATTCCCTTAAGCAGCAGCAACGCCACCCCAGTTACGATAGCTAGGTATAGGGAAAGCCTCATAGGCCTCTGGATTGCACGGCCTATAACCCCTAGTGTCCTCGTAGCATCCATAGGAGGCATGCTCCTCCTAAGCCCCCGGTTGATAACAACGGTCAATACTATACCCCCTACCCACAGCGAGGCGAAGATGACATGAAGAGACTTTAAGACTGTGAATAACACCAAACTCAAGCTACATCCACCTCGTATGAATGAACATACTCCACTAGAAACTTTACGTTCTCGCAGGGGGTATTGGGTAGGACTCCATGGCCTAGATTGAAGATATAACCCGGCCTAGACCCTGTTTTATCCAATATACTCCTAGCCTCTTCTTCGATGAGGCGTTTATCTGCCAGAAGCTTGGCTGGGTCTAAGTTACCTTGTATGCCTGTTTTATCACCTATGACTTCCCAAGCATGGCCTATGTCTATTCTCCAGTCTATACCTATTACATCTCCTCCAGCTTCTTGCATTAGCTTAAGAATGCCTGCTGAGCAGGTAGCGAAGTGAATAACGTAGCATCCTGCCGTCTTTATCTCTCTTACTAGCCTCTTCATATATGGCATGACGTATTTCCTATAGTCTAGCGGGGATAGAACCCCTACCCAGCTGTCGAAGAGCTGTATAACATCAGCACCTGCCCTTACCTGCTCCCGGCTGTGATGGAGCACTACATCGGTTAGGCTATCCATCAAGCGATTCCACAAACCAGCGTTGCTGTACATTAGTTGTTTAACAGAAAGCATATTCCTAGTTGTTCCTCCTTCAACTAAGTAGCATGCCAACGTGAAGGGGGCGCCAGCGAATCCTATGACGGGGACTTTACCGTTAAGCATTTTCTTAACAATCCTTATGCTCTCGTATACGAAGCTTGTTGAATCTGGCGTGTAGCTACGTAGCTTCTCAATATCTTTCTCCGTCTTTAGATTCTCCACCGCAACGCCTCCTCCCCCCTCTTCTATCCTAACATCAAACCCACATGCTTCTATGGGTGTTAGGATATCTGAGAAGATTATAGCACCGTCAACTCCGAATTTCTCCACAGGCAGGATGGTTAGCTCAGCAGATATTTCAGGGGATTTGCATATCTCCATGAAGCTCATTCTACGTCTCAGCTCTCTATACTCCGGCAGATACCTACCTACCTGCCTCATCAACCATACTGGTATCTTGTCCGTCTTCTCCCTCCTACAAGCGTTAAGGAGCCGGCTACTACTCATGTGAATCGCCTCCTATTTCCTCAGCAGTCTCTTTAACAGCTTCCACTACTTCATGAATAACATCCCTGCTGTGTGTTAACGTTAGGAAGATGGATTCGAATTGAGAGGGAGGAAGCAGAACACCCCTAGACATCATAGATCTGAAGAACTTGGCGAAGAGGCTTCTATCGCATCTTTGAACATCGCTATAATCTTGTACGCTCTCGTCTTTTGTAAAGAAGAATGTCATCATAGAGCCCACTCGGTTTGCTGCTACGTTGATTCCATATTCTCTAAGTGTTGTTATTGTTTTTTCTTCTAGTAGTTTTGATATCTCCTCCAGTTTCTCATATGTCTGGGGTGAGAGCTGCTGTAAGGTTGCTAAGCCGGCTGTCATGGATAGTGGGTTTCCTGAGAAGGTTCCGGCTTGGTATACCGAGCCTAGAGGCGAGAGTTTATCCATCACATCGCCTCTCCCTCCCACAGCCCCTATCGGAAGCCCTCCGCCTATCACCTTACCTAAACACGTGAGGTCGGGGGTTATGCTATACAGGTGCTGCGCGCCTCCATACGCTACTCTAAACCCTGTTATAACCTCGTCGAAGATTAGTAGGGAATCGTGTTTCTCCGTCTCCTCCCTCAGTACCTGTATAAACTCTTTCTTCGGCTTTACTACACCCATGTTGCCTGCTATTGGCTCTACTATAACCGCCGCTATCTCACCGCCGTGTTTCTTGAAAGCCTCCCGCACCTCTTCTGGCTTGTTGTAGCTTAGCGTTATCGTGTGCATAACAGCCTCTTCAGGTATCCCAGCTGATTTTGGAATTGAATACGTAGCTAGCCCCGACCCGGCTTTAGTTAGCAGATAATCCACATGCCCGTGATAACAGCCCTCGAACATAATTATCTTCTTCCTCC
>DQVM01000012.1 GCA_015661775.1 Candidatus Caldarchaeum subterraneum
CAGCCTACGCTAGGGCTGTGCAGCTAAGGGCCTTGGCTGAGATAGTGGGGAAGTCGGGCCTAAGCGAAGTAGACCTCAAGTACCTTGAGTTCGGTGATTTGTTCGAGCAGCGTTTCCTCAAGCAGGGGTATGACGAGAACAGAACCCTAGACCAAACCCTAGAGATAGCGTGGGACATCCTCTCAACCCTCCCTGAAGGCGAGCTGACAAAGATAAAGAAGGAGTTTATCGATAAGCATTACAAGCGTGGGAAGCCTCAGGGGGAGTAGCGTAGGTTCTCTCCTCCTCTTTCTTTTAATTCGGTTTATAAGGGAGTTAAGGCTCTAGAGTAACGGGCATGGTTGAGGCTGAGGTTTCCAAGGCCCTTGATACGCTAGTTGATGTAGAGAAGAAGCTGGATGAAGTAGGTGTTATGGCTGAGCGTTTTAGGCGGGAGTTGATAAGCTTCGCCGAGAAGGAGGCTGAGCAGCTGAGGAGCAGCATACTATCCGAGGCCTCCGCGGAGCAGGAGAGGCTGCTGCAGATGGAGAGGGAGGAGGCCGAGAGGCGGGCGGCTGAGATAATGAGACGGGGGGAGGAGCAGGCTGAGAAGACCCGCAGAGCCGTGGAGGATAGGTTTGAGGAGGCCGTGGAGCTCGTGGTGGATATGCTGCTGGGCAGGAGATAAGAGGCATGAGGCTGAAGCTAGACCCCATCTACGCGGTTGCAAAGTCATTCGGGATAAAAGGCCAGCTCCTACCCTACTCCTACCTAGAGGAGCTGGCGGAGTCAAGGAGTGTGGATGAGTTTGTGGATAAGCTTAGGATAACCCCTTATGGGCAGCATCTTACGGATTTGAAGAAGCCATACGACCAGCTGGCTATAGAGAAGGCTTTGAGGAGGCACGTAATAGACGTGCACCACAGGTTAGTTAACGTAACACCTAGGGCTGAGCTTCTCTCAGTCTACTTCTACCGTTATGTAGCCTCTGATATGAAGGCTGTCTTGAGGGCTAAGGCTATGGGGAGGGGCTTTGAGGAGATACAGCAGGGGCTTGACCTATACGCTGAGGAGCTTCTTGGGGTTAGGGATGAGGTGGTGAGAGCAGCCGCAGCGGCCTCGCTGGAGGAGGCGGTTGAAGAGCTTAGACGGACATTCCTAGCACCTGACGCGTCGTTGGCGTATAGGATATGGGAGGAGAGGAGGGACTTAAGCGCATTAGACAGCGCAGTATCTAAGGCATTCTATACGAAGCTCCTGAAAGCCTTCAAGAAAACCCCCAGAGGCGGTAGGGGGGATTTGAAGGAGTTCATAGCCTTGGAGGTGGATGGGTATCAGATACTGACGCTGCTGAGGGCCAAGACGTGGGGGCTTCCAGCACCGCAGACCCGTGAGCTTCTGCTGGATGAGCAGGTTAACCTAACTAGGGATTTCATAGATGATGCTGTGGAGGCTGAGGATATTGGGGAGGTTGTTAAGATGCTGGCCAACACTCCGTACCGTAGGTTGGTGGCCGGAGGGGCTGAGGGTTTGGCTGTCATAAGCTCGCTGGAGGAGGCGTTCAAGAAAGAGCTCTACAGGAAGGCTGGTAAGCTGTACAAGGCCAAGCCCTTCAGCATGGCTATCACAATAGCCACCGTGCTGTTGAAGGAGCTGGAGGCCAGGAACCTAACAGCCATAGCAATAGGGTTGGTGGAGGGGCTGCGGCCCTCGGTTATAGCTCAGAGCCTCTGGAGGGTTTAACCCCCTCCCTGCCCTGCATATAGCTCTGCCACTTCTCCGCAGGGAACCTCCTCTCCATCTTCTCAAGCTCAGCCTCTAGGGCCTTAGATAGGTTGACGTTGAACCTGTTGGCCAGCTGTATGAAGAGCGTCAAGGCCTGGGCGAACTCGCTCCCCACGTCTTCTCCAGAGGAGGGGGCATGCCCCAGCTCCTCCACCTTATACCCCTCCCTAGCCAAGATATGACGCCCTATCTCAGTTATCTCCTCTATTAAATGGGCGTATATCAGGGATTCCTTAAACCTCTCCCATCCACGTTCATGTTCAAAACGTAAGATTCTTTCCTGAAGTTCGTTTAGGTTCATGCCCTATGCTGGAGGGCTCTAGCCTCTATAAGAATATCTGTATATGAGGTACGCCGTCTATGTGTATTACAGCTTCCCTCCTAGCGAATCCAGCCTTTATAGCTGCCTCAACCGACTTCCTGCCCAGTATGTTTATTATCGTCCCCTGCTTGATGTATTTCTCCAGCTCCTCCGACTCTACTAGAACACCGCAGTAGAAGGCCCTGCTCACATCTACCTTAGCACCGCCTGTTATGGTCAGCTTCCTACCCACCAGCTCGCTGTCGCATATCGCCACCACCACTTCGCCGGAGCGGGAGTGGTGAACCTTAACCCAGCACAGGTTATCGCTCAAACCCAGCCAAGACAGACTAACTTACGCTCTCTAAATAATTTAACCAGCTCAGTACCTCCGCGGGGTTTATAAGAAGCTAGCTATTTTCTCAAAGACTTTTATTCCACCGATTAACCGTAAATAAAGGAAGTTATGTTACTCCCCTCCGAGATTGAGTCAAAGCTCACAATACCTATGATAAGGGCTATTGTGGCGAAGAGGCTTATCTCGGAGCATGACTACACGCAGGAGGAGGTGGCTAAGGCGCTTGGAGTAACCCAAGCGGCTGTAAGCAACTACATCAGGGGAGTTAGGGGGGTTATGATAAACCTGGAGGCTAACCCTGAGATAGATACGCGTATAGATGAGATAGTTGACTTGATTCTTAAGAATGCACCTCAGGCTGAGGTTGCTAAGAAGTTTAACAGCTTGTTGGAGGATATAAGGAGGAAGCGTATCCTGTGTGATGTGCATAAGAGGATAGAGCCTGACGTTGACGTTGACTCCTGCCATGTCTGCGGCGAGTAGGCTTTAGCTCTGCTCCAAGTATCGTCTAGCTACGTTCTCAGCTATCAGCGTAACCTGTATAGGGTTTTCGCCGAAGATATAGGTTGCAGGCTCGTAGCCTAAACCCCCATCGTGGAAAACGGCCGCTGGTATTGTATCTAACCTCCTGTAAGCCTCGGCAACGCTGCTTATAACATCATCCTCAGTCAGCCTACCCCCTCTACTCTCCACAACAGCGTGGGGAAGGTTAACCTCCCGGATTACCTGCTTCACCTTATCATCGTTCCTAATGTTTATAGCAGCCCTGACGCTCCGCTTAAACGAGTTAACAGCCAGGAGGACGTTAGCCATGTGTTGAGAGGCTCCGAAGATGGGTTTGCCAACAGCCTTAACCCTCTCGCCAACCTTAACTATCCTACCCGGAACGCCTGCTACGTCGTGTATAGAAGATGGGTTCTTGATGGAGTAAACCACGTTAACGGATACTTGGGGCATTATGTATTTGAAGAAGTTGGACTGCTCTATCCTGAAGACCGCCTCCTCCAGCGTCTTTAAGACCTCCAGCTTATCTACGTCGTGTATATGTTTAGAGATGGGGGTTAGGCATATCTCGCAGCTGGATAGCTGGGGGTATATGCTTCTGTGGAAGTCGCATAGACGGCCCTCGGATAGCAGGGTGTTCCAGAAGCTGTACAGCGTCTCGTTAGCCCTCTCGGGGCTCTTCGTTATGTCTTCCATCAAGAGGTTTACCAGCGTCTCCACCTCCTCCTTCTTAAGCCCCATGCTGAGGAGGGAGGATACGTAGTGCTTCTCATCCTTGGAGAGGCACTGGCTCACAGCTGACTGGGTAACGCCTAGAAACCTAGCTATAGATGACTGGGAATATCCCGCTCCCCTAAGCGAGTGGATTAACAACCCCCTTACTGATGGAAGAAAATCCTTCACCATCATCTCGCAGGGAGGGAACATTCACGATATAGCTCTCAAAAGCTGTTAAAAATCTATCACGTAATAACGCATATATTGTAAGGTGAGTAGCAAAAGCTGATTATGGTAAGCCTCCATGAGATGACTCTCCCTAGGGTGGTGGTTGTAGGAGAGGGGCTTGAGGGGGTTATCGTGGAGAGGCTCTCAAGCCTAGAGGCGGGTAGGTATTGTATTTTCATGCTAACCAGCCCAACGCCATACTCCCTCATAGCCCGTAAGATAGAGTCTGAGGTGAACGGCAGGGTTGATGTTGAGCTTGTTATGATAACCGGCCAGTTAAGCGATGAGGAGCTTGAGAGCCTAGGTAGGAGGGCTGTTGATGTGGAGGCTAAGGCTATAGTAGGCGTGGGGGGTGGGAGGGTTCTGGACGTAGCCAAGGCTGTTGCGGAGCTCTCTGGAAAACCCTTCATAAGCATACCTACCGTAGCTTCCCACGACGGGATAGCAAGCCCCATGACCTCAGTAAGGAGAGGGGGGAGGGCATACTCTAGGAAGGCGGTCATGCCAACCGAGATAATAGCTGATATGAAGGTGATAAGCCAAGCACCGAGACGCTACACCTTAAGCGGATGCGGAGACCTTGTAGCCAAGTACAGCGCTGTAAGGGACTGGTGGCTGGGCCATAAGGAGAGGGGGGAATACTACGGCAGATACGCTGCCCACCTAGCTTACCTAAGCTCCATCATAACCATGAGGAGCGCCCAGCTGATAGGGAGGAACAGCGGGGAGGGTGTTAGGACTGTTGTTGAGGCGTTGATAAGCGCCGGCGTAGCTATGGGGATTGCTGGGAGTAGCAGGCCTTGCAGCGGGAGCGAGCATCTGATAGCCCATGCTCTGGAGTATATGATGGATAACCCGCCTCTACATGGGGAGAGGTGCGGAGTGGCTACGGTATTCACCTCCTACCTACATGGGGTTAACTGGAGGAAGGTCAAGGAAGCCCTCAAAACCATGGGAGCGCCCTCATCGTTAAAGGAGCTTAAGATAGATGAGGAGCTTTTCGCAGATGCGGTTGCCAAAGCCCCGTCTCTTAGGGTTGAACGCTACACGATACTGCATAAGCTCCAGCTGGGTAGGGGGAGGGTTAAGGAGATTGTGGAGGAGATAGGGCTGGTTGACTAGGGTTTAGCCAAAACCCCGCCCCGCGTCATCTTCAGCAGGTCCAGTATCTCGTTTATCTTATCCGCAGCAACACCCTCCTCCAGCAGAACCTCCCTAACCGTCCTCCGCTCTGCTAAAACCCTCTTAGCTATTGCTGCTGCCTTATCATACCCAACCACAGGGGCTACAACGGTAATCAAGGCTGGGCTGGACTCAGCATACCCCCTGCAACGCTCAGCATTAGCTACTATACCATCTACGCATTTAACGGCCAGATTCCTAGCCGTGTTAGCCAGTATAATTATAGACGAGAGAAGGTCATACGCTATCAGAGGCATCCCCATGTTAAGCTCCAGCTCACCTAGCTGGTTAGCCATCGTAATGGATACATCGTTGGCGATGACCTTGACGCATGCTAAGAGCGTGCTCTCAGGTATTACAGGGTTAACCTTACCCGGCATTATCGAGGAGCCGGGCTGGGTTGCGGGGAGCTCTACCTCTGCTAAACCTGTGTTGGGGCCTGAGCTGAGCAGCCTAAGGTCGTTGGCTATCTTAAGTATGCTCCCGGCCACGGTCTTCAAGGCGCCGCTGGTGGAGACGCATGCATCCTTAAGCTGCATAGCCTCGAACCTGTTCTCCGCAACCCTGAACTCTAGGCCTGTTTGTCTCCTAAGCTCCTCTACAACCAGCTTGGCGAAGTCTGGGTGGGTGTTTATCCCCGTCCCAACAGCTGTTCCGCCTATCGGGAGCTCCAGCAGCTCCTCTAGGGCTTTCTTAACCCTCTCTATCCCATGCTTAACCGCCGCTGCGTAGCCGCTGAACTCCTGCCCAAGGGTGATCGGCATAGCGTCCTGCAGGTGTGTTCTCCCAGCCTTCACTACATCCCTAAACTCCTCGGCCTTCCTTCTTAACGACTCTTCTAAAGCCTCTAGGTTTGGGGTAAGCTCCTTAGCTATGAGCTCCGCAGCTGCTACGTGTATAGCTGTTGGGAAGACGTCGTTGGTTGACTGGCCGAAGTTGACGTGGTCGTTGGGGTGGATTAGGGTTTTATCACCTCGCCTACCTCCCATAAGCTCAGCGGCCCTATAAGCGATAACCTCGTTGGTGTTCATGTTAGTGGAGGTCCCTGAGCCTGTCTGGAATACATCCACCACGAACTGGTCGTCGAACCTTCCTTCAGCAACCTCTAACGCAGCCCTCTGTATAGCCTCAGCCCTCCCGGCGTCTAGGTATCCTAGCCTCTGGTTGGCTTTGGCCGCCGCGTACTTTATCAAAGCCATGGCCCTTATGAAGGCTCTTGGAAACCTCCAGCCTGAGATGGGGAAGTTCTCCACCGCCCTGGCCGTCTGGGCGCCGTAGTAAGCGTCTTTAGGTACCCGCATCTCCCCTAGGGTGTCCCTCTCTATCCTATACTCCCCTCCATCATACATGCTATACCACGCCTCTACCTGCCTGCTGTCGCTATATACTCCTTTCCTCACCTGACTAGGGTTATAGGCTCTGGGTTGAACCCGTCAAGCTCGGCTAGGCGCTTTAGCTGCTGTAGAACCCTATCCCTTATCTCGTCCGCTGTAGGTGTTTTTCTCATAAGCTTACCGTTCTGAATCAAGGGTGTTAGCAGGGGCTTTACGCCGCCGCCGCATGCGGGGCATTTATCCAGCTCTTTGTAGAAGCTGGTTATTGTGTCGTGCATCTCCTCACACCGCCATACCTGTTTCCTCCCCGGTAGCTTCCCCCTCTTGGCGATGGGTTTTCCATCAACCTCCACGATATCTAGGGATATGTCTATCGAGGGTGGGAAGGCTATTGAGGTCCCTACACCGAACCCGTCTACCAAGTCGCGTAGCTCCTCTATGTGCTTCTCATCCACGCCTCCGCTGACTATTATCTTAACATCACGCCGTCCTACCGTGTCTAGGGACCATCTAACCTCCCTAACTATCTCCCTCATGTTCCCCCTGCGGGAGCTGGGGGTGTCCAGCCTGACGCCGTATAGCCTCTCACCCAGCGTCTCAACGGCTAGGAGGGCCTCCATCCTCTCATCCATCAACGTGTCGCACAGCATTATCCTGGGCACATCCGGCGGCATGGCCTCGTCGAAGGCCTTCCAAGCCCTCCTCTGGTCTCCTAAAGCCAGTATCAAGGCGTGGGGCATCGTGCCTACGGGTTTCTTCCCCAGCAGCTCAGCCCCTAAAGTACCTGAGACGGCGTCGCAGCCGCCTATGTAAGCGGCCCTATCTACCATGGGGGTTATAGCTGGGTGGACGCTCCTTATGCCGAAGAAGAGGATGGTCTTATCTAGGGCTTTCTGCTTAATCCTGGCCGCCTTGGTGGATACGCTGGAGTAGTGCCTCAGCATACCCAGTAGGGAGGATTCATACGTGACAAAATCGTAGTAACGGCCCTCGATAGCTAGGAGAGGCTCCATGGCCCTGAATAGAGTCCCCTCCTCCATCGAGTATACGTTAACGTCTACGCCCTCTAGGAGCCAGGCAGCCTCCTCAACCCCTGTGAAGACTGCCCAGCTCCATGAGTTGGGGAGCTTATAGCTGTGGGCTTCAGCCACGACCCTAACCCCCTCCGCGTTAGCCAGCTCCAGTATATCCCGGGTTCTCAGGAAGTAAACATCTGTTGCTGTACCGTCTTTTATCCGCATTTGGTCAGCTACGTATATCCTAGCGTCGTCTCCCATTCCGCATCCCTTCTTTCCCTTTTTTACGTGAAGCTGATTAAGTCGGATTTTGTTAAAGTTCCTCTGTAGAGGAAGGTTATCTGACGTAGGGCAGCCTTGTAGTCGAACTCGGTTATGGCTGATATGCAATCGACGGGGACTACTACGTTGAACCATCTTAAGGCGGCGCTCCCCGCTGTGTGTAATACGCAGATGTTGGCCACAGTACCTGTTACGACTAGGTTCTCTATCTTATGCAGCCGTAGGATGTGCTCCAGCGAGGTTCCGTAGAAGGCGTCGTACCTAAGTTTCTTAACTATTATATCATCCTCCCTAGGTTTTAACGCATCCACCACCTCAGCCCCCCACGTCCCAGCAAGGGCATGGACTCCCCATATCTTGAACTCAGGGTCATCCCCGCTATGCCAGTCTTGGGTGTAGATTATCTTAACCCCTGCCTCCCGCGCCTTCTCCAAGACCCGTGATATAGCAGGTATAGTATCGGGGGCTGTTTTTACGAAGAGAGAACCCTTAGGGTCTGCGAAGTCATTCTGCATATCAACAACTATTACCGCTGTTTTCCTGGCGTCTAGATTAACCCGCTGAGGCTCTGGAATCTCCACCTCCATCCCTCTCACTACCTCTCAATCTCAACTCTACATCACGGGAAGCTGTTATAAAACTTAAAAAACAACCGTAAAATAACACGCAGAAGGCGTGAAACAGCAGCTGGAACAGGCTTACAAGGAGGTTGAGGGGGACTTACTTAAAGACCTCAGGCAGCTTATCTCCTTCGAAAGCGTATCCGCCTACGGTAGTCAACTGGATGAATGCGCCTCCTTCCTAAAGGAGCTGCTTAGGGGGTTTGGTTTCTCGGTTGAGGTTGTGAAGAATAAAGCCAACAAGCCTGTAGTGCTGGCTGAGCGTATCCCAAGAGGTAACGGAGGGGCTACTCTACTCCTCTACAACCACTACGACGTCCAGCCTCCTGAGCCTCTCGAGGAGTGGAGCAGCAACCCGTTTGAGCTGGTTGAACGGGGAGATAGGCTCTTCGGCCGTGGGGTCGCTGATGATAAGGGGGACATTATTTCACGCCTCTACGCAGTTGAGATACTTGATAAAATAACCTCGGGGGAGGCTGGTTTAGGGATTAAATGGATTATAGAGGGTGAGGAGGAGGTTGGAAGCCCCAGCCTAGATGCTTTCGTGGCTGAGCATCTGGATAAGATACGCGCCGACGCCTGTCTCTGGGAGGCCGGAGACCTGACCGAGCAGGGGATACCCAACTTCTACCTAGGGGTTAAGGGCATGCTCTACGTGGAGATAAGCAGGAGGACGGCGGATTATGATAAGCACAGCATGTACGCACCCATAATACCCAACGCAGCGTGGGAGTTGATTCAGCTCCTCTCCAGATTAAGGGATAAACGAGGAAGGGTTAGGATACCGGGTTTCTACAAACGGGTAAAACCACCAACCAGAGAGGAGCTTAAGAGCATACGGGAGATAAGAATAGACTATAAACGATTAATGCAGCAGCTGGGCATAAGGGAGGTGAGGCATAAGACAGCATACCAAGCCCTACGTGAGCTGGTCTTCGAACCAACCTGCAACATAGCTGGATTGGCTTCTGGGCATGTGGGGAAGGGGGCCAAGACCATAACACCCTCCCTAGCCTCCGTTAAGATCGACTTCAGACTCGTGCCGGGGCAGAGGCCTGAGGAGGTGCTGGAGAGCCTCAGGAGGTTCGTCAAGCGTTTCGGGGATTTCGATATTAACGTATATACCATGCTGCCGCCGGCTAGGTGTAGGCCAGGCTCCCCGGTGGTTAAGGCTGCTGTGGAGGCTGCTGTGGAGATCTACGGCGTTAAGCCCAACGTCTTCCCCTCCATGTACGGTACAGGGCCTTTAGCATCTATTGTGAAGCATGGCATAGACGCGGGTATGCTGAACAGCATATCCAACCCGGAGTCAAACCTACACGCCCCCAACGAAAACATAATGAAGAAGGACCTGATGCGTTCAACCCTCCAGCTGGCTTCTATGTTCAGACGCTTAGCTACATAAGCGCCTTAGCCAGCTTCATGGCGAAGATGGGGTGAGACATCAGCTTCTTAGCTACTTTAGTCAGGTTAATCCCGTTAGCCAAATCCAGTATATCATCAGCCCTAAGCAACTTAGCCAAGGTATCCAAGTCCTCATCAGATAAGTTCTCAACCGCACGCATAGCCTTTAGACTCTTCCTTATCCTCTCAACCCACGGCTGGTAAAGCTCGTAGAACCTTGAGAGCCTCTGCCTAGACGCATCCCCATCCGCAGCAGCCTCAGCAGCTACTTTACCAGCTGCTAGGCCCGCTGATACGCTGCTGTGGATCCCGGCCCCCGTTAGTGGGATTACATGCCCAGCCGCGTCGCCTATAAGGATGACGTTATCAAAGACGCATTCGCTTATCATACCCCCTATAGGAACCGGGGCGCCTCGGTAGTCTATTATCTTGGCGCTCCCCAGCTCGTCGCTGAAGCGTTTCACGAAAACGTCTAGGTATTCCTTAGCGGGGGCTCCTCTAACTCCTATCCCCACCTCAGCCAGCTTCTCGCTGCGGGGGAATATCCATGCATAGCCTTTGGGGGCTACTTTATTCCCCAGGTAAAACCTGACCGCGTCTGGGTATTTCAGCCTGCAGTTGGCCATGATGTACTGGACCGTTGGTATTGGCTCGGATTTCTCAGTAACTCCTATGCACCTAGCTACTGTTGAGTTGTAGCCGTCGGAGCCTATCACAACCTTAGCGACATACTCCCCTTGACGGGTTTTGACCCGCATACCAGGCCCTTCCCTAGATACGTTGAGAACCTCCTCCTTAACGTGGATATCCGCCCCAGCCTCCGCGGCTTGGGCCGCTATCTCCTGTATGAAATGGGACTTGTTTATGTTATATCCTATCATGTTGATCTCCACAGCTATCATGCTGGGGGAGTATACTATCGCGTAAGCCTCCCGCATAACGATACGCGGAGAGGGATCTACCCCCGCTGTCTTTAGGGTCTCCTGGCTACACGCCTCCCCGCAGGGTTTGTTCGCCATTATAGTTGGGTGCTTCTCGAAGAGGAGAACCCTAGCACCTGCCTCCGCAGCGGCTTTAGCTGCTGAAACACCCGCAGGCCCTGCGCCGACAACTATTACGTCATAGTCATTATCTCCGGTCATGCTCTTTAACGGCTATACTCATGGTTCTTCCCTATATAAATCCATTAGGTTAACAGGTTTGGGTTATAAAAGGTTGGATAGGGGAAAGAGGTTATTACCTAGGAGTTAATTTGGAAATTGTTAGCTTAAGGTTGGAGCGGGTATGAGGATTATTCAGGTAGTTTCTTTAGTGGCTGTGGTGGCTATAGTATTCTTTACCGCAGGGTTTTACGTGGCTTATAACATGCAGCAGGTGAGTGTAAAGGAGTTGGGTAGGCTGCTGGAGGAGAGGGAGGGTGAGGTTAGTTCACTTAACCAGCAGCTGGCGGAGGCTAGGAACAGGGCTAACGAGCTCTCGGCTGAGGTTGATAGGCTAAGTAAGCTTGTGGAGGAGCTAGAGAGGGCGGAGAAGAAGGCTAGGGAGGAGCTGGCTAAGGCGGAGCAGCAGCTAAACATGCTAAACGCCAACCTGGATGAGAAGACTGAAGCTGTGCAGAAGCTGGAGGAGAAGATAAACAGCCTGAGGGAGATTGTTGAGAAGCTTAAGAACGACCGGGTTCTCCTCAACTGGATAAGAAACGATATACCAAACGAGAGGGATGAGGCCATGCGGTTCTGGAACGATACTAGGGTTCTAGCAGCTAGGAGCGACTCGTCTCTAGCGGCCTCTGTTGATGAGATAAGGGCAAACCTAGGGATTTACTTCGACTGGCTGGAGAGCTTCCCAGAGGATGTAACCTTCGAGCAATCCCCCTTCATAGACATGTGCAACTGGATTCTCCAGAACCCCGAATCCCCCTACAACCTCAGGAGCTTCTGCCAGTGGGTCTTCTCGCAGCCCGCGGGTGTTGGGCTCTACGGCGAGGCGATAAACAACTTCATAGACGCAGTATACCTGGTGGTTATGAGTCATATAGACAGGTTGTCTGATGTTATTGAAGAAGAGGAGGGTTAGGTTCTTTTCTTGAAGCGTCTTGAGGTGAGTAAGACTGCTGCAGCGGCCACCAGCACTAGAGCAGCCACGATGGGTAGGAGCGTAGGTATCTCAGCATCCTCCGCGGGGGCTTCGGCTACTTCAGTAGCTACGGTGGTGGGTGTCGTAGTCTCCGCAGGCGTGGTGGTCTGAACCTCCTCTTCAACCACCTCTATTGTTGTCTTATGTTCATTCACCCGTGAGACGCTGTCGCTGTAGAGGAGCAGGTGGAGGTTGTAGAAGCCTGCTGGTATGTCTCCTTCTAAGGGGATCTCAGCAACCCCTTCTCTAGGCTCAACAACCCCTGATGCTACCTCAGCCCCCGTTACAGGGTTTCTCAAGACGTAACTCAGGTAAAGCGGCTGCTCCCCCCTGACTTTAACTGTTATAGAGCTTTCTACAGCTAGGTTAACCCTCCTGCTTACCGACGTTACCTCAGGGCTTTGGACCTGGCCGAAGAACCAGTCTCCGGGTTTGAAGGGGTAGCTGGGGTCCCTGTAGGCCCTAAGCTCAGCGTACTGGGCTGCAGGGTCTATCGTCTCCAGCGTGAATGGGCCGCTGCTCACCACCATATGCCCCCGCTGGTTGAACCAGCTGAGCAGGGCTTCGTACCTGGCGAGGGCGTTGTCAAGCGTCTCGTATTTCTTTCCAAGTACGTTGAAGAAGCTCTCAGGGTATTCCCTCTCCCGTATCAGGTCGAGTAGGGTTCTCCTGAGGACGGATACATGCTCCTTGAGTATTAGGCTCAGCTGCTGCCTCGCCAGCCTTGCGGCAGCCGTGTCGCTGTATGTGTATAGAGGCCTGGGCTTTTCGAAGACCTCCTTATCCATTAGGTAGAGCAGCTCCCAGGGCATCGCTCCTCCCCAGAGTGAGGCGTACTCTGCTATGTAGTTCTCGTCGAAGTGCCAGAAGTCCACGTAAACCTCCAGCTTATGGTCGTCGACTATCCTGAAGGCCTTGAAGGTTTCTAGGATGGGTTTGCTGGTGGCTGAGATGGCCACCTCCACCCTTGATTTATCCTCGTCGTATGCTATCTCGAATATCTGGGCTATCGCATACAGTATGTCGGCCATGCTTATCCCTATCCCGTGGTGCCACTTCGCGTTGGTGTATAGGCTGTAGTCGAAGGTTACTTTGCTCACGGCCTCCGTCCCCGGCTGGACTCTAACCCACTTATCCTGCTCAGCGTCCCATACGACTGCATCCTCAGGTATCTTGAGCCTCCCCTCAGGCCCAGCCGTCTCGACCTCGTACTTGGCTCTGAAGGGCATCGGGATACCTGTGAAGGGGTGCCTGACGATAGGCGGGTCTACGAGGTTCCTCCAGATATCCACGCTATACACGTCGTTGAAGCCGGCTACAGGGTTCCATATGCTTCTGGAGGTCCATACCCAGAGGTGGCCTATCGTTATCTCATCCTCCCCCTCCACGTATGCGTTGCGGAGGAACCAGAGGGACCTAACCCCGGCCCCCAGGTCCTCGGATATTCCTTTAACATCCTTGTTCAGGGGGTAGCTTGTCAAGACCGTGGCCACCCATATCCTAACCGACTCCTCTAGGCAGAGCTCTGTCATTCTCCTGTATAGCTGGTCCCTCTCCCTCCTGTCGCTGAACTCTCCCTTGAAGATCCTCTGCCCCAGCTCGTCCAGCAGCTTGTTACTGTACTGCCAGTACCCCCTCTCAAGCCAGCCGGGCATGTTCCCCAGCCATGGGGCGCACATCTGGTTTATCGTGGCGAAGTCGTATTTCTCCACAGCCCCTCTGCCCCAGCCCTCGGTGTAGAGATGCCACTGGAACTCGGCCGGGTCTGTTGTGTAGACCCTGAGTATTGCTTGGGCGAATGGGTGGTAGACCCTCTCGACGGTGAGGCCTGCTTTCTCCAGCTCTGCAGTCAGGGCCTCGCCTATCTCCCTACGCTCATCCTCTGTTCTTATGACGAACTTAACCACGATGGGCTTGTCGTTGAAGTACCATTTCCCATCCTTCATAACAGCCCCTGCCTCTGTTAGGGCCTCCGCTATCATCCTACGCCCCAGCTCGGGGTCGTAGCGTATATCCCTAGCCTCCAGCATGTCGAAGATGGTTATGTAATCATACTCAAACGGGCTTACGTGGGCCAGCATAGGGACCGCCCTCCCCTTGTAAATCTCCTTAACTATGAAGTCCCTGTTGATTAGGTACTGTATCGCCTGGCGTACCTTCTTGAGCTGGAAGGGGTTGAAGCTATCCTCGGTGGATGGGGCGGGGTTGAGGATTATCGAGAGCATGGTGGAGGGCGCTCTGACGAAGGTGAGGTCGGGGTTCTTCTCCAGCTGCATAACCTTAGAGACCCTCATGTTGTAGAAGTACACGTCCATATCCCCCTTCTCTATGGCTGCAGGCGCTATCTCCTCAGCGAAGTTCCTGAACCTTACCACATCAACCGCCGGGCCCGGCTGCGTATGCGGGGGCTGGTATTCCTGAGCTAGAGCCGAGGCGGGGATTAGCAGTAGGACAGCCAGGATATAAGCCAGGGTTATCCTCTTCATCCCCTTCACCTATCTCCTTCTCCTTGCGACGGCTAATATTATAGCTGAGGCCGCTAGTATGGCCGCCGCTATAGATACTATCATGGAGATGTTCTGCTGCTCTTCTTTAGGCTGGGATGTTACCATGGGTTTAATCCTGGAAGCGAGTATGTCGGCTATTTCATCCGGGGTTAGCTGGGGTGCTGTAGTGTTAAGCCTCTCAAGCCTGGATTGAAGCTCGTCGGCTAGCGTGTCTATAACCTCCTCAACCGTGTTGAATCCGAAGCTGGTGTAGAAGTTGGCGGTTGCTACGTTGCCCAGCACGTCTATTGCTCTTACGGTGTGGGGCCCCTCCCCGGAGAGGGGTATGAATATCTGGGCCGTGAACCTCCCGTTATCGTCTGTAGCTACTGAAGATACCACGACGCCATCAATCTCTATGAAAACCTCACGCTGACGGGGTGCGAAGTTATGCCCCAGTATTGTTACCACCTGCCCCGCAGGCCCCTCAGGCGGGCTTATGGTTATCGAGGGCCTTGAGACGCTTCTAATCCTGGCGAATGCTATGTCCTGGTTTCTGCCCAGAACCTCGCCTGCTCTACTGTCTGTCCACGCTAGGTAAACGTCGTTGTCGCCGGCTGCTATGCCCCAGTAGTCCCCTATGAATATAGGTATCCCCTTCCCGGGGTTGCTGGGGAAGTCGCTTACCCTAGAGTTCTCCAGCCAAGTCTCGCCCCCATCCCCTGAGCGGGTGTAGTAGATGTTATACCTGTAGTTGTTGGGGTCATCCCGCATATCTCCCCACATTACGTGAATCGTCCCGTTGGGCGAAACCGTCAGCGTGGGGAAGAACTGGTTATTCATCGTCGGGTCGTCGTTGAGGCGCTTAGGCTCTGACCACGTAACCCCGCCGTCGGTGGATTTGGCGAAGAAGACGTCTGAGTTATCCCCAGGCTTCTCGCCTAACGCTCCGAAGACTATGTAAACCTCCCTGCTGTCGAACGGCGAGACGTCTATGAACGGGAACATGGAGGACCATGAGCGGAAGTAGGTTGGTTTGAGGAAGAAGTCCTGCTCCCACATACCTCCGGGGACTACTGCGTAGGGCCCTTCGAAGCTCTCTCCACCGTCTTTAGAGACGACCACGTAGGGTGTGAAGAGGCCTTTGAACGGCCCGTCCTGCATCGAGTCGTAGTAAGCAACATACAGCGTCCCGTCCTTAGCTACAGCTATGTTGCTGCCCTGGACAAGGGGCCTATCCAGCTCGCCTGAGAAGTAGCGGTAAACAGGGCTTATCCTCACAGGCTCGCTCCACGTCTCACCGCCGTCGGTTGACTTAACCAAGTTGATGGAAACCTCTATGAAAGGAGCTGCCACGAACGGGAACTGGTCTAGGTAGGGGTAGATTACCCTGAAGTTGGTGTAGGTTACGTAGATGATGTCTTTGCTGGGGTCTTCGGGGTTGGGGCCTATGCCCATCCATAACTTGTCTATGAAGTCTATGTAAGCCCTATCCTGCTGGGGTGTAGCTAAGCCGACTGCAGCAGGCCTGGGGCTGCTCCAAGTTAGCCCACCATCCCTAGAAACCGAGACTACTGCGCTGCTCACGGCAGCTATGAAGACTAGGTTACCAACTCTCAGGGGCCTTACGCCTATGGATAGGTAGGCGTAGTATAAGTTCCCCTCCCTGTCGAATGCTAGAACTGGGTCGGAGCAGAAGCTGTCATCAGGGAGCATGCTGGTGTGGAACGGGCCGAACCACGTCTCACCACCGTCGAAGCTTACGTACGAGACGACGCACGCCGTGTCGTAGTCATGCGAGCCTATTACTACATTCTCAGCGTCAAGCGGGTTAACAGCTATTGTGGGCTCGTTCTGGAAAGGAATACCCCCAAGGTCGTAGGTTACTATTATGTTGCGGCTGAACTTCTCGGTGGGGGAGCGGTAGGGGATGAAGGCCACAGGCTGGCTGGGCCTAGCGGAGGGGGCTGCCAGCTCCCCGAACACCTCCCGCTCCCCAGCCTCGCCTGCTAAGAACTTGGAGAACATCAGCCTATGTAAAACCCCGCCTGAAAGGTAATCCTCGATGGGGGAGAGCATGTATAGGTTATCGAAGGCCCCCGGGGTTTTAACCTCTTCATCTATTGATGAGACTGGGTATGCGAGGCTGCTAACCAGTAGTGAAGATAGAATAACATAAGCGAAGAGCCTTCCTCTACGCATGGGAGGAAGACTACATAGCTTGGTCATAAGCTTTTTACCACATCCACAAATCTGTTGTAGTGCTGTCACTCTTTTTGTAAATCTTTAAAAACTATTATAACGTAGGGAGCTGGAGCTGGAGGGTATGAGTAAGGTCCACGGGTCGTTGGGGGGTTTGTTTTTCTCGTTTTCAGCTCTGCTAGTAACCGTCTTTCTGGCCTCTGTCTTTCTGGCTTCTGCTGCGGAGCAGCCGGGGACGAACTTCAGCACCGCAACCGAGCTGGCGGAGGGGGATTACTCCTTCTTCCTAGACGTAGGCGACCTCCACTTCTTTAAAGTTAGGCTGGAGAGGGGAGAGACCCTGATAGTCACCCTCCGAATGCCGGTAAGGGAGGATTTTGACATCGTACTGCTCGGGCCTGCTAGGGATCTGCTGGAGAGGGGTATTAAACCCGCTGGTTTGACTGAGCGGATAGGGGTTCTGGCAAGCGAGTCTGGGTATTACTATATTGTGGTGACCGCATTCGGCCGTTCATCAGGAACTTATACGCTGACCATAGATATACTCAAGCCGAGCGCAGAGACCGTTACGCGTACCGAGACTGTGATTTCCTCAACGACGGTGACTGAAACCCAATACATGGTGCATACCGTTACTGTAACTGTTGAGAGGATGGTTACTTTAACTGAGGCTGTTGAGAGGGAGGTTGAGTCTATTCCGTGGAGTATGCTGGGGCTTATCGCCGTGGCGTTAGCTATAATATACGCTGGGTTTTCGTTTAGCAGGCCGCAGGGTAGGGTAGGCCAGGCTTCGGGCCTGCCGGAATAATAAAAGGTAAACAAAAATAAAATCTAGGGTTTTTAGAGAATCCTGAACTCGTTCAGTATATCCTCTATTCTTGCTGTGGGGTGGTTGTTGGCATCCATTATAACTTGTTTGGCGGGGTAGTTCTCTAGATACTCTGGTATCCTGCTGGAGATTCTCTCCTCGTAGCTTGGTATGTGGGGGTTGCGGTAGAACACGCCTATCGGTATCCTGTCTCCCCACTCAAACGACTTCATAATAGCTGCTTGTATCTTCTCCGCTGCTTCGCTCGGGTCTCTAACCTCCCCGTCATATCCCTCGTCCTCCATCTTATACACCCTAGGTATGGGCTTCTTCGTGGCTGGGTCTATCCTATCCTCGCCGCCGAACCACTCCTTGGTAGCTATGTCGTTATACGTGGGGCAGGGTTGTAGAACATCTATGAAAGCCGAGCCCTTGTGTTGGATTCCCTTCTTTATCAGCTCCTTCAGGTGTTTGGTGTCGTATGCGTATCCGCGTGCCACGAAGGTGTATCCTGAGCATATGGCTATAGCTATAGGGTTCACGGCGTCGTTTATGTTGGGCTTGGGGAGGGACTTAGGCTTAAGCCCCCTCTGAAGCGTGGGGGAGGCCTGGCCCTTAGTCAAGCCGTAAACCCCATTATCATACAGGACATACGTTATATCCACGTTCCTCCTCCCGGCGCTTACGAAGTGCCCCACACCAATACCAAGGCCATCCCCGTCACCGCCTGCTATGAGAACTGTAAGCTCCGGGTTAGCCAGCTTGGCGCCTATGGCGTAGGGCAGGGCCCTTCCGTGGAGGGTGTGGATGCCGTATGTGTTTATGTAATGGGGGGTCTTACCTGAGCATCCTATACCTGAGAACACAGCAACCCGGTGAGGCTCTATCTGCAGATCAGCTAAAGCCATCTGGATGGCTGATAGTATGCCGAAGTCCCCGCAGCCGGGGCACCAGTCGTTATGCAGGTCTGTTCTGTAGTTTGCTAGGGAGAGTTTAACCGCCATACCTATCACGCCCCAGTGCTGGTTACTATCTTGGGTTGTTTAGTCTCAACGGCCTTTTTAAGCGTATCCCTAAGCTCCGAGAATGAGAAAGGCCTGCCGTTATACTTGACGATCATGCTATCCACCTTAATCCCTGTCCTCATCCTAAGTAGCTGTGCAAACTGGCCGCTGTAGTTCTGCTCTACGGAGATTATCATCCTGTATCTAGGCAGGAGGTGCTCTAGGAATTTCGCTGGGAAGGGGTTTAGTAGCTTGACCTGGGCGAAGGCGAAGTTGAGCCCTGTTCTTGAGTGGTATTCCATAGCAACCAGTATAGGCCCCTTCGTCGAGCCCCAGCTTACTATCATGTAGGGCGAGTCTAGGTTGCCGTGTAGTATAACCCTCTCGCTGTCGGGTATCTCCCTATCAGCCGTCTCCAGCTTACCCATCCTCTTCTCCATCATCCTAACCCTTGTCGTAGGCTCCTCTGTTATATGGCCGAACTCATCATGCTCATCACCCGTATTCCAGAAAACCCCATTAGGAGCCCCCAGTACTGTTCTAGGAGATATGTTGTCATCGGTGAAGAGGAACCGTTTATACTCCCCGTTGTCTGGGTTCCAGTATGTAATGAGCTTCCCCCGGTCTATTACCACGTTGCTGTAGTCGAACTTACCTACTGTCATGGTGCTGTTGGCTATGTTCTTGTCCAGTAGGTGTATGACTGGGGTTTGGTAGCGTTCAGCGTAGTTGAAGGCTTTTATGGCGTCGTAGAACGCCTCCTCAATATCCCCTGAAGCTATGACGAGTCTGGGGAACTCGCCGTGGCCTGCGAATATCGTGAAGAGCATATCCGCCTGCTCATGCCTTGTCGGCAGGCCTGTGCTGGGGCCTCCCCGCTGGTAAAGGGTAACAACTACTGGAACCTCGTTCATCCCAGCCCATCCCAGGCCTTCAGCCATTAGAGAGAACCCGGGCCCTGAGGTGGCCGTGCTAGCCCTAGCCCCGGCCAAGGCAGCTCCGGTGGCCATGGTTATAGCGGCTATCTCATCCTCGGTCTGGACAACAACTATAGAGCCTCTGCCGTTAAGCTCCTCGCTCTCAGCCTGATGCGGGTTATCAGCAAGCGTGGCAGCGTCTGCTTCAACTGGGAAGACCTCATGGTCCTCAAGGTAAACGCTCTCGTCGCTGGCCGGGGTTATTGGGTAGTAGGTCTGGAACCTGCAGCCTGCCACCATCTTACCCAAAGCTACAGCCGATGTCCCGTTAATCAGGTAACGCTCCTCATCCGCCTCCATGGGTTTGAACTTGTAGGTGAAGTCACCTGCGAAGCTCTCCCGCATATACTCCATGGTATCCTTTGCTGCTTCTATGTTCATGTTGGCTATCTTAGCCTTGGCCTTGAAGATGTGCCGTATGGCGTCGTGTAGCTTGTTCTCGTCTAGGTCTAGTAGGGTGAAGGAGGCTGCAACGGCCATTACGTTGGTCATCCTAGCTAGGGTGCTGAGCTGTAGGCCGCCTAGTCTATCACCCAACCTACGGAGAAGATCCATGTAAGGAATAGGGTAGAGCCTAACCCCATTTCTCTTAGCAACCTCAATAACATCCCCCACGGTTTCACCTAACCCCTCCTTCTTAAGCTGTTCAAGAATCCTAGCCTTAACAACCTTCTCTATCGTAGGTATGTTGGTTATCTTCTCACTAGTCAGCTTAGGGTCGTATATTATACCACCCTCAGGGACAACCTCCCACGCATGCCTAACAACAGTCTCCGAGTCGAAGGTTGCAAGTAGATGAACCTCATCCATAACAGACCTAACCTTAGAGTTGGACAATACAACGGAGAAGTAGCTATGCTCCCCCTTTATGTTGGAGTAGTACTCCCTCTTCCCGAAAACATAGAAACCGCAAGAAGCGGCGGCTCTTGAGAAGATATTCGCCGCAGAGTCAACGCCGGTACCCTGGGCTCCTCCAATCATCCAACTAATCTTATCAAGCCCCATTTCTACGCTCTCTCAGGATACCCTAATTTTAAGACCATAATATAACTATACATCAATCGCCCTGCTGTTGGTTAAAGGGAGTAAAGAAAAATAACGAGAAGTTTACTCAACCTTTATACGTTGCCCTTTCTTCTCCTCCTCTTTCTTCGCCAACGTCACTTCCAGAACGCCGTTGTTGTAACTGGCTTTGGCGCTGTTGGGGTTTACCTGAGCAGGTAGCTCAACCTCCTTATAATACTTCCGCCTCTCAGTATCTACTTTTATGGTCAGCGTATTGTCATCAGCCCTAAGTTCTATATCCTCCTTGTTAACTCCGGGCAGCTCTGCTATTACGCGTACCTGCTTCTCCTCCTCTATCACGTCAACCAACGGCTCCCTCTCCGGTTTCAGCTGCAGCTGTGTCCTGCCTGTGAAGGCTCCGGGTCTTATGTTCCCGAATTCTCTTACAACAGGCTTTCCGTCTGGGCCTATGGTTATTGAGTATCCGTAGACTATAGGCCCTACTTCCCTGACTACCCCATCCTTGGTCTGCCTCTCCCTAACAAGCTCCCTGGGAGCCATCTCCATAAGCATCCGCACCTCCTCCTCCATCTCCCGTATCATCTCCTCGATATCTTCGAAGAAGTGGCTTAGGAAGGGTCTTCTTCTCCTCCTTCTACGCATCAGCTCGTCCCAAAAGTCAGAGGCCACTGCAGTACACCTCCTTAACTATAAAACCGTGGCTCTTGTTATTAATTCTTTCTTAGAGGATATGATATTTGAGTTTCTGACGCTTATCTCGGCGTTGGGTTGGTTGTATGCTCTGTTTTTGAGGAGGAGGTCGTTGAGGATGATTCCCCGCTTAGGGGAGTGCGCTCCGGATGTAGGTGATGTGCTTGTCTCGGTTATCATACCTGCTAGGAACGAGGCTGGGAGTATAGGGAATTGCCTAGATTCTCTCTTAGCTCAGGAGGGTGTTAGGCTGGAGGTTATAGTTGTTGACGACTCTTCCTCGGATGGGACGGCTGAGGTGGTGGGGAGATACGGCGGAGTTAGGCTCATCAAGTTAGAAAACCCTCCCGAAGGCTGGCTTGGGAAGAGCTGGGCATGCGAAATAGGGTATAGAGCCTCGTCAGGTTCTTGGCTTCTCTTCACAGACGCAGACGTGGTTTTCCACGACAGGCTGTTCATCTGCAAAGCCCTGAAGCATGCACGTGAAAAGGGGGTTGATGCAGCTACCTTATACCCTACCCTGAGGATGGATGCTCTGTCTTTAAAGGCTATTACGCCTATCCTAACCCTAGCGCTATACGCGTTGGTCAAGCCGCATAAGGTGGAGGATAGGGGGTCTGCCTTCATGTTCGGGAGCTTCATACTGATTAGGCGGGATGCTTACGTCAGGATTGGAGGCCACGCAGCGGTTAGGGATGCCCTTCTAGAGGATAGGGCCATGGCGATGAACGCTAGAAAAGCTGGGCTTAAGGTTGTTTTCGCAGACGGTGGAGGGGCTTTCTCGGCTGAGTGGAACAGAGACCTTAGGACGCTGTGGAATGGCCTGCTGAGGCTCTTCCTCCCCCTATTCATGAGGGGGCCGGTAAAGAGAACAGCCTCCTACACGTCGTTGATTATCCTGCTATCTTTAATCCCCTCAGCCGGTTTACTCTACTCGCTTATACTGGGTCTGCAGCCCCTCCTTATAATATCATCCCTAGCCCTCTCATCAGCCACCGTAGCTATAGCAGCAGAAGCTAGGAAGCATAAAGCGGGGGTTCTACCCTTAATCCTATGGCCTCTAGGGTCTGTTTTAACTGCTGCGGCTGCCGTAGCTACTTGTTACAAGGCCTTGAGAAACCCGACGGTGGAGTGGAGGGGGAGGAGGTATAGGCTGGTGTTGGATGGTGAGAGGGAGAGGGCTGTGCGGATCAACCCTTAGACAGCAGGACTATGCTCTCCCTAGTCTCGCCTATCTTGATAACCCTCCTGGTGGTGGCTACCCGTTTATTCACCGCTATTATCCTATCCACCTCAAAACCGTTAAGCTCGGCCAAGTAGGCGCATGGTATATCGACCTCAACAACCTTATCGGGGAAGACGCCTCCGCCTATAACTACAGCAGCCCGCCCTCCTCTGCGTAAAACCCTATACATCTCAGCCAACGCGTCGTTTAGGTCGTGGAAATAAGCCCTCGCAACTGGAGGCAGCTCAACGTCTGGGAGGGGGTCTTTAGGAATGTTTCTAGGGTTGAGGCCTAGGTAAGAACGCATAGGAGCTTCTTTACCCCCCGGGAAGAAGAGCTCATACTCGGGCCAGTATACCTTCGTGTATTCTATCTTATTCAAGTAGGGGGGTGATGTTATTATGTAATCTATGCTCTCGTCCTCTATCATATCCAGCCTCCTGGCGTCTCCCTGAATTATAACGGCCTCGCAGGGTTTGAGGGGATGATCCTCAACGTCTTTAATCATCTTCTTAACGATTCTGAAGAACATCCTACGTAGTGAAGGGGGTTTGGGTATGTCCCGCCTCACCTTAACAACAGCTCCGTCCCTGTATATGTAAGATGTCTCCTCAGCGGCCTTCATCAAGGCTAGTAGGAAAAACTCACGATACTCCTCGTCTTGTATCTTGGCGTTAATCAGCTCCCTTAGGAAAATTAGGTCCTCTAAGGCGTAGCGGGAGAAGAGCTGGCGTAGAAATCCTTTGACATGCTCTATGCCGGGTCTTCTGAACCTCTCCTCCCTAAGGCCGTCCCTCAACCCCCTGAGCTTATCCACGTAGTAGTCCCTAACCTTAACCCTGGCCACCATCGTGAAGAGGGGGGAGACGTCTACTCCAACGCTATCCAACCCCAGCTCCCTACACGTCAAGCATGTAGTACCAACACCGACAAACGGGTCCAGCACAGTATCCCCCCGCCCAGCCCCAAACCTGCTGAGCATAAGACCGACGAAATCCCTCGAAAACCCCTCCTTAAAGAAAAACCACCTATGCCGAGGGAGGCTTTTGTTGGGGATGAACGTAACCAACCTACCCAAGTCATACCGCTCCTCAACCACATACCTAACCTCCATACATAAATCATGTTCAACAAGGCCTCTATTACCGTTTTCAGTAAGGCGGCCTTACCTAAGCGGATGCAAAAACCTCCGTTTTGTAGCTGAGGAGAGTTTATAGCGTTGCGCTATAAACCTTATAACAGGGTGTTAAGGCCTTGACGGAGGGAAAGCCTACTAAGGAAGAGATACTAAACGCCTTGAAGAACGTCTACGACCCTGAGATACCTGTAAACATAGTGGACCTTGGCCTAGTCTATGAGATCGACATACGGGATGACGGGACGGTTTACGTCAAGATGACGTTAACAGCGCCTGGCTGTCCTATAGGTGTCTTCATAACGGATCAGGTTAAGCAGGCTGTGATGGCTACAATACCTTGGGTTAAGGATGTTGAGGTTGATTTGGTGTTTGACCCTCCTTGGTCGCCTGATAAGATGAGTGAGGAAGCTAAGGCCCTGCTTGGTTTCACGTAGCTGTTGCTCCACTCTAGGTTTGCTCAGCCTCCGTAGAACCAGCCTGTATCCCACATCTCCAGCGGCTTGGCGTCTGCCCTTCTAAGGCCCACCTCTATAACCTCAGCCACGAAGACCGTGTGATCCCCCTTCTTCACGGACTCAACCACCCTGGCCTCGAACCACGCGGGTAGGTCTATTAAGAGCGGGGCCCTGCTGTTGGGGGCTTCCTCGAAACTGTAGCCGTTTATCTTATCTCCCTCCACCTGCGAGGGCTTGAAGAAAGCAGCAGCCACCTCCTTCTGGTCGGCGGCCAGTATATTCACAGCCATCATACCGCTCTTCTCGATGAGCTCATGTAGTTTACTATCCCTCTTAACGCCCAGCATGACTAGGGGAGGCTGGAAGGATGCTTGGGAAAGCCAGTTTACAGTCCCCGCTGCTATCTCTTCTCCGTCTCTGGCGGTAAGCACGTATAGGCCGTAGGTGAGCAGCCTCAGAACCCTCTTCTTAACTCCCTCATCCACCTTTACTCACCTCGCTTTAAGAGGAGCTTTACAAGGGCGATAAAGGTTTTATCCAGCTAAACAGCGGCCGGGTTCCTCTAGGAGGGGTTAACGTTTTATTATCCGGCATGGTGTTGTTTTTGGAAGGTATGGAGCTTAGGCCTAGGATTGAGGAGACCCGCTGGCTTCCCAGCATGGAGGTGAAGCTCCTAGAGGAGTGGGGGAGGGAGAAGCTCTACACCTTCAAACCCAGCTCCAAGAAGAAGAAATTCATCATAGACACACCTCCGCCCTACCCAAGCGGGAGGCCCTGGCATATAGGCGCAGCTGCCCAGTATTCGCAGATAGATATGATAGCGAGAGCAGGTAGGATGATGGGTTACGAGGTCTACTTCCCGATAGGTATTGATAGGAACGGCCTTCCAGTGGAGATATTCACGGAGAAGCAATACGGGGTATCTATGAAGGATATGCCTAGGGAGAGGTTCATCGAGCTCTGCAGCAAATCCCTAGACGAGCTGGAGGCTGATATGCTCAACATAATGAAACGCCTAGGGCTGAGCGGCGATTTCAACAACTACTACAGGACAGACTCCGTGGAGTATAGAACCTTAACCCAGAGTACCTTCATCAAGCTCTGGAGGAAGGGATTGGTGTATCAAGCTACTAGGCCGAATAACTACTGCCACGTATGTAACACTACGATAGCCGACGCTGAGGTGGAGTACGAGCCTCTAGCATCCAAGCTAGTTTACATAAGGTTTAAAGTCCCTGGAAAGGAGGATTTGATAATAGCCACCACAAGACCTGAGCTGCTCTGCTCATGCAGAGCTGTTATAGTAAACCCCGGTGATGAACGTTACAGGGATTACCAAGGTTTGAAGGCGGTAACCCCAATCTATAACGTGGAGGTTCCTATAATCCCCCACCCAGCCGCCAAGCCTGAGTTCGGGACGGGGGTTGTTATGGTGTGCAGCTACGGGGACTATGCTGATGTTCAGCTCTTCAGGGAGCTGGGGCTTCAGGAGGTTGTAGCTATAGACGAGAGCGGGAGAATGACCGGGGCGGCTGGGTTTTTATCGGGTTTAACGGTTCAGGAGGCTAGGGAGAGGATAATCCAAGAGCTGGAGAAGAACGGTTACCTGGTGAAGGTTGAGGAGATAATCCACAACACTCCGATATGCGAGAGGAGCAAAAACCCGATAGAGATAATCCCTATGAAGGAGTATTACCTGAAGCAGCTGGACTTCATCCAAGACCTTCTACGGCTCGTGGAGCGTATGCGTTTCCATCCACCCCACGCTAGGCAGCTGCTGGTTAGCTGGATAAACTCGCTTAGAATAGACTGGCCCATATCCCGTAGAAGATACTACGCAACCGAGGTTCCTGTATGGTATTGTAAATCCTGCGGAGAGCCTCATATACCTCCTGAGGGGAGGTATTACAGGCCTTGGAAAGAGGCCGCCCCGTTTAAGGAGTGTAAGAAATGCGGGGGGAGGGAGTTCGTGGGTGATGAGAGGACGTTTGACACCTGGATGGACTCCAGCATATCGCCGTTGTTCATCATAATGGATAGGAGGACGGGTAGGATAAGGTGGAGCCTATACCCTACTGGGATAAGGCCTCAGGGGAAGGATATAGTTAGGACCTGGCTCTACTATACTCTGCTGAGGTGCTACCAGCTTACTGGGAGGGAGCCGTTTAGGCGTGTCTGGATAGGGGGGTTGGGGCTTGATGAGAAGGGTGAGAAGATGAGCAAGAGCAGGGGAAACGTTATAGACCCAGTCCCTATACTTGAGAAGTATGGAGCGGACTGCTTTAGGTTCTGGAACGCCCAGGAATCCAGCTTGGGGGAGGACTTCAGGATATCAGAAGCCCGTATAGCTGCTGCTGGGAAGTTCCTGACGAAGCTCTGGAACGTGGCCCGTTACGTCTCGCAGTTCCCCAACCCAAGAAAAGCTAGGCTCACCGCAACGGATAAGTGGATTCTATCAGAACTCTCCGTGCTGGTGGAGGAGTGTATAGAAGGGTATAAGGAGTTTAACTTCTTCATCCCAGCCATCAAGATAAGAGACTTCATGTGGAACACCTTCGCCTCACATTACATAGAAATGTCAAAGCCAAGGGCCTACGCAATAGGTTTCAGCAAACAGGAGCAACAGGGAGCTTGGAAGACCCTCCACACATGCTTAAGAACATGCCTCCTACTCCTAGCGCCTATAACACCGTTCATAACAGACGTTGTGTGGCGGAGGCTATACGGCAGGAGGAGCATACACCTTATGCGCTTCCCAAAGCCTGTGTGGGATAAGAAATACACCGTATACACGGAGGAGATTAAGCAGTTCAACTCTAGCGTTTGGGGTTTGAAGAAGTCAAGGGGGCTCTCGCTTAAAGATAGCATAGAGTATGAGATACCTGAGTCGCTGAGGCAGTTTAGGAAGGACCTGGTGGCTATGCATAGGATTGTGGAGAGGCCTGAGATAAGCGTCCAGAAATGACGAGGAGTAAAACCCCAGAGCTTACCGTAGGGGCCTTCATAATAAACAGAGACGGGGATATCCTCCTAGTCCAAAGCCCCAAGTGGAGCGGGGGCTGTTACTCAATCCCCGGAGGGCATGTTGAGTACGGCGAGTCTATATTCAGGGCTGTGAGGAGGGAGGCGTATGAGGAGGTGGGGCTTCGTGTTAAACCCCTAACCCTCTACATGGTGCAGGAGGTGATAAACCCAAGGGAGTTCCACGAGTCGGGCAGGCACTTCATATTCTTCGACGTACTCTGCAAAGCCCTAACCACCAGCGTCAGGATAGATAATGCCGAGATAACCGGGTACGTGTGGGTTAAGCCGAGGGAGGCCCTTAAGCTGAGGCTGGAGAAATACACCAAAAACCTACTATCAGCCTACGTGGCGTATGGCTCTAGGGTTAGGGGCCCGATTGTTAAGATAGCCACGCGTTAATCCAGTTTTATTGGAAGGTCGTCGTTGTCCAAAACTACGTTAAGGCTGGGATCTACGTAGAGCCTAACAGCCCTCAGCTCAACCCCGCTCTCACCAGCCTCCCTCAGCAGCGTAGGCATGATGGGGTCTCCCTCAATACACGGCTTAAAACCAACAGCCCTTGGATGACAGGCCAAGAAGGTTATTATCACCCTCCCGCCCCTCCTAGCCAGTTTAGCTAGGAGCTTCACATGCCTCCTCCCCCTCTCGCTTACCGTGTCAGGGTACATCGCATAGCCATCGCTGTGATCCAAGTAAACTGCCGACTTAAGCTCCATATACCCCCTCCGGCCCCTCCCTCCCCTAATCAAGTAATCTATCCTAGAGTCCATAACCTTAACATCCCGCTTCAGTAGGGAATAGCCTGAGAACCAGCTTACGGCGTTGACGGATAGAGCCTTCTCGAAGTATCTTGACTGCATATACGTGTCGAGTAAAGCTGCTCCTCCCCCCTCCACAGGGGCTCCTACCAGCAGGGCGTGGGTTCTCCCTCTCGGCCGGGGTTGGACAAGGATGGGGGCGCCTTCGTAGATGAAATCCGGGAGCCTGCCTGTGTTCCTCAGGTGGCAGAGGAACCTAGCTCCTTCAGCCTCAGCCAATACGGAGACCCTAGAGAGCCTGTCAACTACAAAAGCTAGGAAGACGTCGTCAACCCTGCCCAAAACAACCTTATTCCCCATTCAAACCTCCTACGTATTCTTTCCTCTGAACCTGCTGTGCCAATAAAGTTTTTCCTTCGTCCATTTTAGGTATGCTTCATCCAGCTCGTTGGTTAGGACATAGTCGTGTATGAATCTTATATGCTCTTTTATCAGATGCCGCGCCTCCTCCTCGGAGACCTCGCCTTTAGCGGCTAGTTTTCTTCTCAGAACCTCTAGGGGGGTGAAGAGGTAGGGTTGGTCCACGTATTTTATCCATGTCCTGAATTTCTCCTTGAGCTGGTTTCTCAGCCACCTCCCCTCAAGCCATGAAACGCATATGCTCCTGTCGTAGTTCTCTGCCTCCTCCTCCATCGTCTTCCTCTCCCGTTCTAGGGCTTTCTTAGTCTCCTCCACCTCCCAGCGTAGCTGCTCCAGCCACTTCTCCACCTCTATCTCGTTTTTTATTCTCCCCCTTATGGTGAGTAACGCTATGTTGTGGCTTGTTCTGACGCCGTGCTCGAAGCTGCTGGGGTCTTTGTAGCAGTAGGTTAGGATTTTGCCGCCTATCTCCTTTAGGCGCTGGAGTATGGGTTTGCTGTCCTTCAGCCATGCCTCTACGGGTTCTGGGAGGAGCTTCTTCCTTCTTATCTCCTCTACTAGCTGCTCGTATTCTAGGCCGTATGGTATCTCAGCTACTAGATGGTCTATTGTCTTGGGGAGGTTGAGGAAGAGCGCCTCGTAGTCTTCTCGTATGTGTCTAGCGGCCTCTTTACCGCTTTTGGGCAGAGGAGGCCTTATTATGAACCCTATCTCCTTCTGCATTACCTAAGAGGTGATTGTTGGAAAGCGTGGTTATAGACTTATCGCCTCTGCTGCAGCATATCCCTAACGGCTCTTCTCAGCACCTTACCTACGGGTGTCTTAGGTAGCTCGTCTAGGAATATGAACTCGCTGGGCCTCTTGTATTCAGCCAGCCTCTCGCCGCAGTATTTAGATAGTTCATCGGCGGTTACCTCGCCCTTCTTCTCAGGCTTAAGGACTACCGCAGCTACTATACGCTGCCCATACCTCTCGTCAGGGACCCCAACTACGGCTGCTTCCTTAACTGCGGGGTGTTCGTAGAGGATGGCCTCAACCTCAGCTGGGAATACTGAGAAGCCCTTATGCTTAATCAAGTCCTTTATCCTGTCAACGAAGTAGAAGTATCCGTCTTCATCAACCCTAGCCATGTCGCCTGTCCTGAACCACCTCCTCCCCCCACGCTCTAGGAAGACCCGTTCATTCTCCTCAGCGTCCATGTAGCCCAGCATAACCTGAGGCCCTGAAACTACCAGCTCCCCAGCCTCGCCTACGGGGAGGAAATCCAGGTTCTCAGGGTTTATCACGGCTGCATACGTGTTGGAGACAGGGACTCCGAAGGAGCCGTATCTAGTGTTCTCAGGTGGGTTGATATGCGTAACTGGTGAGGTTTCTGTAAGGCCATAGCCCTCCACTATCCGCTTCCCAACAACCCGCTCAAACTCCCTAGCAACCTCAACAGGTAGAGTATCAGCCCCCGATATGACTAGCTTCAAGGAGCTTAGGTCAACCTGCCTAGTCAAGGGATGCTTGGCCATGGCGTTGAAGAGCGTAGGAACTCCGGGGAATATGGTAGCCTTATATCTTGCTAGGGCTTTTATGAACTGCTCCAGCTCCAGCCTTGGGAAGACCAGGAGCGTATTCCCTTTAGTTAAACCCGCTCCAAGTATAACGCTCTGGCCGTAGATGTGGTAGAAGGGGAGGAGGGCCACGAAGGTTTCTCTACCATCCTCCAAGTATTGCTTGATAAACTCATGCATCTGGTATATGTTGGCTACTATATTATAGTGGGTAAGCATAACCCCTTTAGGAAGCCCCGTCGTTCCGCCTGTGAACTGTAGGCTGAGCAGGTCCTCCCTAGGGTTTACAGCAGCTTTAGCATGAGCCTCCCAATCTCCCTTCAGCAAATCCATGAAGTTGATTATCCTATCATCCCTTGGGAGGGGTGCTGTAGGTATCTTCTTCAACACCTTGCCCAGCGTCCTCTTAAAACCGGGGAGGAAGTCAGCTATGTTACATACAACCGCATGCCTTATACCCGTGTTATCTATGACTTGGTGGACGTTGTTGTAGAGTATGTCTAGGGCGAATATCACCTTAGCCTCTGTTTTATTGACTTGGTATTCTATCTCCCTTGGTGAGTATAGGGGGTTCATGGGGGTGACGACAGCGCCTAGCCTTAGGGTGGCGTAGTACGCTATGATGAACTGAATGCTGTTGGGCAGGTATATAGCAACCCTATCTCCCTTCCCTACGCCTAGCCTACGGAGAGCAGCTGACATACGCTCCACATAACCCAGCAGTTCACGGAAACTATACCTACTGTCGAGGAAGATGACAGCGGTATTGCCGCTGAACCTGGAGGCAGCCTCCTCAAACAAATCATAAACCGACTTATTATCCGGGATCGTAATATCGGGGCTGACGTCCCTAGGGTAGTTCTTGACCCAAATCCTGTTAAAAGCCATCTCCAGCGTGTTCATCACTGTTTAAGGTGTTGCCTCCGGTAGAAAAGGTTTTAGAGAGACGTTATATGCTAGAATGAGAAGAGGTGTTGAAGATGGTTAACGTAATCTATAAGCCTATCCAGGAGGTTATAATCATGGAAGTGATAAAATATAATACTCCAGAGGAGCTGCTTAGGAATATTCTCCTGCTTCCGGGGCAGCCTGCTATATTATACTGGGCTGAGGAGGTGGTTTTCTACCCTGTTCCGTTGATGCCTAATACCAGTAAGATTGTGGAGGAGCTGTTGAATGGCAGGATTTACTGGACCTTCGTATCCTTCGCCGAGATGAGGGAGTATAGTAGCATGGTTGCAGCCGAGAAGGGGCCTGAGGCTGTTGTGATAAACGTGTCTAGGAGTAAGGTGCTGAGGGAGGTGGCCAGCTGGCTTAAGAGAAGGATTGGTGAGGAATAGCCCTTAGGTCTAGAACCCAGTGGGCTAGGCTGGGGCTGTAGCTCTTCACCATCCTGTAACCTATCAACTCAAGACCATAACCTAGGGTGGTGGCGACCTTGCCGCACTCCCTGTACATATCCAGCCAGCCGTTGTTCTTCTTAGCTAGGTCGTGGAAGTGTATAATAGCCCCGGTAGGTTTAGCTAGTTGCAGGGCTGTTCCAAAAAATTCCACCGTCCCGCTGAAGTATCCCATGATTATCCTATCCGCCTTACCTTTTAGGCCGTACCTAGCTGCGTTGCGGTTATCATCCATAAACGCCCTCACCCTATCCTGAACCTTGTTAATCTTGATGTTCTCCAGCAGGTAGCGGAAGGCGTCAATATTATACTCAAACGCATACACCATCTTGGGTTTTGAGTGGACTGATATTGGGATGGTGAACTGCCCAACCCCGGCGAACATATCCACCACAGTCTCCCCCTGTTTTACAACCCTCGTCATTCTGGTTCTCTCGTAGAAGTTCCCTAGGCTGAACATGAGTTTAGCTGCGTCCAGTTTGAATAGGCACATATTCTCCCGGTGTATCGTCTCGGTCTCGGGACTTCCTGCTATCAGCTTAACCGCAGGCTCCCTCACGGAACCCCTAACCTCGTATATTCTCAGAACAGACCTAACCCTAGGGTGGCGTCTCAGGATCTCCAGCCCTATCTCATGCTCCAGCTCATCCAAGCTATCTGGAAGCCTGACTAGGGCTACGTGGCCCAGAAACCTGACCCGAGGCAGCTTAACCCCCTTCCTCACCCATATCCGTCCCTGCGTGGATGTTTCTTAAGAACGTTTAATAACATCCTCAGGGTCTCAGCGTTGTGGGGAGAGAATATGGGCGGCGGTGGTAAGAAACCTACACTAAGCCAGCTCACTAAGCGGATGGAGAGGGAGAGGAGGCAGCAGCAGGAGAGGAGGGAGGCTGCGGGTTATGAGAAGAGCGTCTTGGGGCTTAGCGTACCAGACATGGAGGAGGTGGTGAGCTACGTAAAGAGCCTAAAATACGTAACCCCCTACGTCTTGGCTGAGAAGTTCGGCTTCAGGCTCTCGCTGGCTAAAAGGCTGCTCTCAGACTTCGTATCACAGGGCTTACTAAACGTGGTAGCAGGCGATAACCGTCTAAGAATATACGCCCCGGTGGTAGAACCCACCCCGGCAGCCGAGGCTCAGGAGGCGGCGCAGCCTGAGGCTACTAAGAGGAGAAAGAGGGGTAAAAGGTCTAAAGAGGGGAAATCCTCATCCTAGAGCCGTTTCTAGCACCTTTAAGAGGCTCAACATCATCTATGCAACGGCCGACCTTAACCGTCTGCGTCCTCGCGGAATGCTCCTCCAACGCAACCCCAACCACCCTACCCGGGGGCCAGTAGAATATATCCCCCTTCCTCAGCTTTGTGACAGGCTTCTCAGCCCCCCGCTCCACGTCTACAGTTATGTAGATGGCGTTCTCCCAAGAGGCTAGAAACCCCTCTAGAGGTAGTTTACGTATTATCTCATCAACCGTTATAGGTGCGTAGAACCTCACCAGCTCTGCTTTAACCTCCTGAAGATTCTCTACTGCTATCTTTACCTGTTTTTTAACCGAGCTCATTCCCCGTAGAGAGGCATCTTACCTAGGTAGTTGCATAGGATAGGCATTATATCTATGCCCCTTATCCTACCCAACCCCCCTCTTGCGCATGCTATTTCATCAAAGACCTCTATGTTATCCCTCCTGACGTCGTGGCCGTAGATGACGACTGGAACAGGGTCGCCGCGGTGTTCACCTATCTCGACAGGGGTTGAATGGTCTGCTGTAACTACTACGTAGGTCCCCTCGTTAAACGCTCTATCAACTACACGTTGAAACGCCTCGGATATGTTCTTAATCACCCTAACCTTAGTGACGGGGTTCTTGTCGTGGCTAGCTGAGTCGGTACCCTTTACGTGAACCAGAACGAAATCATAGCTATCCAAAGCCCTCAGGGCTGCCTCCATCTTCCCGTTCAAGTTGGTGTTAACTGTTCCAGTGGCTCCCTCAACGTTTATCACGTCAAACCCAGCGGCTTTACATACTCCTTTATACAACGCTCCTCCGGCTATGACGGCTGCCTTCAGGCCGTATCTCTCGCTGAAGGGCTCCAGCTTAGGTAGGTGCCCCGCTCCTCTTGTTAGAAGGGCGTTGGCTGGGTTTAGGCCCTTCTCCCGCCTCTCCTTGTTTAAGGGGTGGTTGGAGAGAACCTGCCTGGCCTTCTCTAGGTATGCCATCAGCGCCTTGGCGGTTTTACGGGCCTTAGCTGACTTATCCAACGGCCTAGGGGGGTGGAGGGGGGTTCCGGTCTTATGCGGGTCTACGTCAGAGACCTTATCGCTTAACCCTCTGCCACGCATAACCAAAACCCCGCGATGCTCAACGGTTGGTATGAACTCTATCTCCACACCGTCTAAGCCCCGTATCTTTATCCCCTGCAGAGCCTCAGCCAGAACCCTGGCTTCGTCGGTGGAGATTCTACCAGCCCTCCTATCCACTATCACGCCATCATCATCAACGGTTGCGAAGTTACACCTAAACGCCACATCCCCCGGCTTAAGCTCAACACCAGCTCCAAGGGCTTCCAGAGGCCCTCGGCCCGTGTAGTATTTGAACGGGTCGTAGCCGAGCAAAGCCAAGTGTCCAGTATCGCTGCCGTTGGGTAAACCCGGAGAGACCACGTCAACGATGCCGCACTCACCATGTTGGGCGAGTAGGTCAAAAGCCCTGCCCCTAGCAGCCTCAAGTGGTGTTAAGCCGGATA
>DQVM01000125.1 GCA_015661775.1 Candidatus Caldarchaeum subterraneum
TCCGCGATATTTGCTCCGAACTCCTGTTTCAATATCTGCCTTATCTCTTTGTATTGTAGTCCTTGTTTTCTTAGCGTGATTGCCTTTTCCCTAACCTCCTTCGGGTATGGTTCTACCATGCTATCCACCCTGCCAGTGATATCGCCAGTTCCAGCAGCAGGTAAGCCGCCAAGATCACCTCAACAGCGGCTATAATATCGGAGAAGAGTATGCCGTCGATCTTCTCCAGTAGTCTCCGTATTTTCTGCTTCATGGCTTCTCGCCCCTAGCTAGCTTGTGTAGAATCCTTAAGGTAATCCTCGCCGTTTTATAAACAGTCTCCCGGGGGCATGCTGTGGGGGTCGTTTTATGCGATGCCTGCAGCCGTGAGGTAGCTACTATCGTAGATGGGATAGATGAGGGGTTAGATATAGGGTATGCGTTAGTCATAGAGGGGTATATAACAGAGGTTATCTGCGAAGAGTGTAGAAGAAAATACCTAAACAACAAACCAATAAATAACACACTAGAAGAAGCAGAAGAAAAAGAATAAAAACAAATCCTCCTAAATATTTTCTGGCTATTTATCATGATGCTTTATTCTTATAGAGGCTGAGTCCTCTAGCATGGGAGATGAACCTACCCCAGTTAGCTCAAACAAGACCATCCGTGGAATATATACCAATAGCCTAGGCACCAAACGAAATAACATTTAATAATCTTGATAACCTCTACCATCCATAGGGTTGTTACGTGGTAAAGCTTATAAAATATAACGGAATTCCCTAAAACTCCGCAAATAAAGCCATGTTAAGACTTATCTAGAACTTGGTGGGTAGATGTTACCTAGTTGATTGCTGTATGTGGGACGAGGTTCATGTAAGGGAGATAGCCAAAAAACCCGTCATAACCGTTGACAGCGGCAGAACAGCGGAGGAGGCAGCTAAGCTGATGGTGGAGAATAACATAGGGGGGATAATAGTTATGGAGAACGAAAAACCAGTAGGCATAGTAACTGAGAGAGATTTCCTCAAGAAGATAATCGCTAAAGACCTTAAGCCCTCAGAGATAAAAATCAAGGACATCATGTCATCCCCGCTAATAACAATAGACGTAGATACTTCAATAGCGGAAGCAGCTGACCTGATGACACGTAAAAAGATAAGACGCCTAGCCATAACTGAGAAAGGTAAAATCTACGGAATAGTCACTCAAAGAGATATAGTTGAGCTTACTAGAATATGCGGCTACTGCAAGAAAATAATAAAGAACAGGTTTATGATACAAGCAGGGGAAGAGCCTGAAAGCTACGTTGAATGCTCATGCGGAGCTAGGTATCATATAGAATGCTCCAAGACAATAGTCTACTGCGTCTACTGCGGGAGGAAGCTGGTAACCGAGGTTGTTTATCCAGAGCCTTCGGAGACCATGAGCGGATAATCTACAAATCAAACCAATCAATACGGCAGGGTAAATGACGGGGGGTAAATCGGTAGTATTAACTTACGTGGATTTAACCGACGAGGCTCGTAGAACTCTAGAGCCTTATGCGGAGGTTTATGATGGGAGAAGAGATGATTTAGGGGATATACTCCCGCTGGTTGAGGTGATTATATGCTTTAAGCTGGATGTTAACCACCTCAGCAAGATGAAGAACCTCCGTCTTATACAATCGGTTGCAGCGGGGGTTGATGCCCTTCCTTGGGATAGAATACCCGATGATGTTATTGTATGCAGTAACGCAGGTTCTAACGACTCCGCCGTCGCTGAACATGCGTGGGCTTTCATACTATCCTTAGTCAAGAACCTCCATATCCACACCCGTAACATGAAAGAAAACCGTTACACGCCTACTGTGGGTGTTGGGCTTATAGAGGGGAGGACGATAGGGATTATAGGCTTAGGCGCTATAGGGCGGAGGATAGCCGAGATAGCTAAGGCTTTCAGGATGAGGGTGCTGGCTGTTACTAGATCCGGGAAGAGCAGTTTCGAATGCGATTTCATAGGAGGACCTGAGTCCATAGATAAAGTTCTGGAGGAGAGCGACGTAGTTGTGGTAGCAACACCCCTAACTAAGCATACCCGCAACATGATAAACAAAGAGAAGCTACGTAAAATGAAGAAAAACGCCATCCTAGTCAACATAGCTAGAGCTGCTGTAATACACCGGGAGGACCTGCTGGAATTCCTCCGAGAAAACCCGGAGTTCAGGCTAGCCAGCGACGTTTGGTGGAACACCAACGAAAGATTCCACGAAGATTACGAGTTCATGAAGTTCCCCAACGTACTAGGAACCCCTTGGATAGCCGGGGGGCTTGGAAACGACGAAGTCTGGAGAAATATGGTCAATAAAGCTGCTGAAAACGTAGCCCGTTTCTTGAAAGGAGAGAAACCACTAAATATCGTTTATAAAAGCGACTACGTATAATATTTTCTAAAACAGAAAACTTTAACCAATTACATTTCTCATTTTGTAAACAAACATTAAAAACTCAGCAAAACAATATGATACCCGACTGAATATGACGGAAAAAGCCGTAGATCCAGTATGCGGAATGGAAGTGGACACAGCTACAGCCAAGTACACAGCAGAGCATG
Source organism: Candidatus Caldarchaeum subterraneum (assembly GCA_015661775.1). Taxonomy (GTDB): domain Archaea; phylum Thermoproteota; class Nitrososphaeria_A; order Caldarchaeales; family Caldarchaeaceae; genus SZUA-1515. The sequence continues at coordinate 2,578 of DQVM01000125.1, forward strand.
GAGGCAAGACCTACTACTTCTGCGCCGAAGCTTGCAAAAGGGCGTTTGAGAAAGACCCCCATAAGTATCTAGGAGAGCATAGCCACGGTCATGGAGGGCACGGTTGTTGTTAACTTCTCTCTTCTTAATTTTTTCGGTTAAGGTTGGAGGTGTTAGGGAGTGAGTAAGACACGTAAGGTCGTGCTTCAGTTGGGAGGGATGCACTGTGCTTCATGCGCCCAGAGTGTAGAGAGTATGCTCAAGAGCCTTGATGGTGTTTATGGTGTTGAGGTTAATTTTGCAGCTTCACGTGCAGCAGTAGAGTATGACCCCTCTAAGGTTACTCTTTCTGATATGGATAAGGCTATAAGCGATATAGGTTATAAGATGCTCAAGGAGCAGATAACCCTTAGTATCAGTGGGATGCACTGTGCGTCTTGTGTCCAGCA